>JBDRTQ010000449.1:0-2039 GCA_043823885.1 Candidatus Eiseniibacteriota bacterium
GGACGGCTACTTCTGGTTCGTGGGGCGCGACGACGACGTCATCAACACCGGCGGGCACCTCGTGGGGCCCTTCGAGATCGAATCGGCGCTGGTGGAGCACGACGCCGTGGCGGAGGCCGCCGCGGTGGGAAAGCCGGACCCGGTCAACAGGGAAGGGGTCAAGGCGTTCGTGACGCTCAAGCCGGGCTTCGAGCCCTCCGGCGAGCTGGAGCTCTCGATCATGAACTTCATCAGGAAGAGGCTGTCGCCGCTGGCGATGCCTCAGGAGATAGAATTCAAGGACAAGCTCCCCCGCACGCGCTCGGGGAAGATCCTCAGGCGCTACCTGCGCGCTATCGAGTGGGGCGAGGATGTAGGTGATCTGTCGACACTGGAAGACGACTAGACGGCCGTATGCTGGCACTGAAGAAAGGAACACGCATGGACGATATCAGAGAGGCAGTGCTCGAGTACGTGATCGACGAGTACATTGACGAGGACGACGATATCGAGGTGGACGCCGACACCGCCCTGATCTCATCAGGGATCGTCGACAGCTTCTCCATGGTGTCGCTCAAGGCGTTTCTGGAGACGAGGTACGACATCAGCATCCCGGATGACGAAGCCACTCCGGAGGCCTTCGACACGGTGAACTCCATCGTGAAGCTCGTGCAGGAGCTCAGCAGCTGACAGCGCAACCGACTCGTTCAGGAGCGAGAATGCAATGGCGTACTCGACAGCCACACGTCAGGCGTTCACCGACGACATAACTGCGATCAAGGACAAGGGGCTCCTTAAGGAGAAACGCTTCATCTGCTCGCCGCAGGCGGCGGAGATCGAGGTCGAGTATCCGGAGGGGGCCGCGTGCAAGAAGGTCCTCAACTTCTGCGCGAACAACTATCTGGGCTTCTCCAGTCACCCGGAGGTCATGAAGGCCGCACACGCCGGGCTCGATTCTCGCGGCTACGGCATGAGCTCCGTGCGTTTCATCTGCGGCACTCAGGACATCCACAGGGAGCTTCAGGACCGGGTCTCGGCCTTCCTGGGCATGGAGGACACGCTGCTGTTCCCCTCCTGCATGGACGCGAACGCGGGCGTGTTCGAGGCGATCATGGGGCAGGGCGACGTCATAATCGCCGACAGGCTCATTCACGCCTCCCTGATCGACGGGATCCGCCTGTGCTCCGCCGAGCGCGACACGTTCAAGCACATGGACATGAAGCACCTCAGGAAGAAGCTCGAGCTGCACCAGGACAAGAGGCGGCGCCTGATCGTGACCGACGGTGTCTTCTCAATGGACGGCGACCTCTGCCCGCTCGATGAGTTGTGCGACCTCGCCGACGAGTACGACGCCATGATCCTGGTGGACGACTCGCACGCGTCGGGCTTCATCGGGAAGACCGGCCGCGGGGTCCACGAGCACTTCGGCGTCATCGACCGCGTCGATCTCATAACGACGACGTTCGGGAAGGCGCTGTGTGGCGCGTCGGGCGGGTGTGACTCGGGGCGTCGCGAGCTGGTCGAGTTGTGTCGCCAGAAGGCGAGGCCGTATCTCTTCAGCAACTCGCTCGCTCCGGTCATTGTCAGCGCGACCATCAAGGTCATCGATCTCCTCGTGTCCTCGACGGAACTCAGGGACAGGCTGGAGGAGAATACGAAGCGCTTCAGGGACGGCATGACCGAGGCCGGGCTGAACATCAGGCCGGGTGTCACTCCCATCGTGCCTGTCATGCTCTACAACGCAAAGCTCGCGAACGACATGGCGCGCGACATGTACGCGGAGGGCATCTACGTCATCGGGTTCTCATACCCGGTCGTCCCCGAGGGCCAGGCGAGGATCCGCGTGCAGCTCTCAGCGGCGCACCAGAACGAGCACATCGACAAGTGCGTGGCTGCGTTCGGGAAGGTGGGAGAGAAGTACGGGGTCCTCGGACTTGACAAGAAGGGAATAATCGAGAAGTACGGGACCTAGGAGTTTGACTCCGTAATCCCACAGACGGGGAGACGACCCCCATTGGCGGGAGTTTCTTCATCTATGCGGATCGACCATCGATCCAGAC
>JBDRTQ010000450.1:0-3617 GCA_043823885.1 Candidatus Eiseniibacteriota bacterium
CTCGTTCATCTCGGAGATGTCGGCGACGTCGTCGATGACTTCGCCGATCAGACGATGCACGCGCGGTCGAACAACCGTCCGGGCGTTATCGTGTACATGCAGAAACAGTCGGGCGCCAACAGCGTCGAGGTGGCGACCGCCATCAAGGCGGAGCTTGAGCGTATCAAGCCGACACTGCCGCCCGACGTCGAGATCGAGCTTCCGATGGACTCGTCGGAGTCGATCCAGAACTCACTCTCGACGCTCGTCACGGCTGTGCTCTACGGATTTCTGGCCGTTCTTCTGGTCGTGCTCGTCTTCCTGAGGAGGATGCGCAGCACGGTCGTCGTGGGCATCACCATCCCTGTCTCGTTCCTGGTCGTGCTCATCTTCATGAACGCGATGGGATACTCGTTCAACTCGATCAGCCTTATGAGTCTTGCCATCGCGATCGGCCTGGTCGTCGACGCCGCGGTCGTGGTCCTGGAGAACATCACGCGTCACGTCGAGGCCGGAGAGCGCGTCAGCGAGGCGTCCATCTACGCGCCGTCGGAGGTGGGTCAGGCGCTCATGGCCTCCGCCCTGACGACGATCGCCGTGTTCATTCCCATGATCTTCGCGACCGGCATCGTCGGGGTCATGTTCAACCAGCTGGCTCTCATCGTGGTAGTCACGATCGCGGCATCGCTCCTGGTCGCGTTGACCCTGACGCCTGCGCTCACATCGACGTTCATGCGACGGTCCTTCGACGCACAGACGAGCAAGAGCAAGGGGTTCTTCGCCCGCGGCGAGCAGGTACTGCGGAACATCGAGACCTGGTACTCGGCGCGGCTCAGGAGCGCGCTGGCGCACAAGGGACGCATTGTCATTGGGGCCGTTGTGATCTTCGTCGTCACCATGCTGCTCACGGGGTCGCTCGGGACCGAGTTCTATCCCAAGGAGGACGGTGGCTACGTCAGCGCGATAATCGAGCTCGCGCCCGGCACGCGTCTGGAGCGTACAGTCGAGGTCATGAGCGGCGTGTCAGCGTTCGTCGAGGAGAACATCCCGGAACGTGAGCACTACTTCTTCCGAAGCGGCCAGACCGAGAGCGGCTTCTCCGCGCTGCTGGGGGAGAAGGAAGGACCCAACGTCGCTGAGGTCGGCGTCAAGCTAGTCAAGAAGAAGGACAGGGATAGAAGCAGTCATGAGATCAGTGAGGAGTTTCGGCGCTACGTAAACACGATACCCGGAGTCCTCAGTCTGGAGGTTTCGGGCGGCAACCCTATGGGCGACGCCATGAGTGGTGGCGCGGACGTCGAGATCGAGGTCTACGGCGACGACCTGGCGGAACTCAACCGGGCGGCCGAGGAAATCCGCGACGCCGTGCAAACCATCGAGGGCTTGCGCGACGTGCGCCTCGACCGCGGCGAGCCGCTGCCGGAACTCCACGTCGTCATCGACCGTGAGAAGGCCGCGTCTCTCGGCGTCAACACTGCCATCGTGGCCTCCGCGCTTCGTGCCCAGGTCTACGGCCTGGAGGCGACGCGGTTCAGCGGTGAGGGAGAGGAGTGGAACATCCTGCTCCGGGCCACGGAGGACGGGCGGTCCGACGCGGAGGACATCCTCGCGCTCCCGATAACGACGCTCAAGGGCGAGACCATCACGCTGGCGGCCGTGGCCGAGCTTGTTCCGGGCACGGGGCCGACGGTCATCAACCGCCTCGACCAGCAGCGCATCGTCAAGGTGCTGTCCGACCTCTACGGGACGAGGCTGAACGTCGTGAAGCCGCTGATAGAAGCTGAGATCGCGGAACTGGACCTCCCGGCGGGCATCGACGTCGCGTTCGGTGGGGACATAGAGGAGCAGGCCGAGTCGTTCAAGGACCTCACGCTGCTGCTCGTGCTCGCGATCGCGCTCGTATACATAGTGATGGCCGCACAGTTCCAGACCTTCCGAGGGCCGTTCATCATCATGTTCTCGATCCCGTTCGCGTTCGTCGGGGTCATCTGGGCGTTCCTCGTGACCGGCACGACACTGAACATGATCTCGTTCGTCGGCATGATCATGCTCATGGGCATCGTCGTCAACAACGCCATCGTCCTCGTCGACTACACGAACATCATGCGGAAGCGAGGCCAGAGCATCCACGAGGCGCTCATGACAGCGGGCCAGCGCAGGCTCAGGCCGGTGCTCATGACCGCGTCGACGACGATGTTCGGGATGTTGCCGCTTGCTCTTTCACGGGGCGAAGGCGCCGAGTCGTGGAACCCGCTGGGGATCGCCATGATCGGCGGGTTGCTCGTGTCGACGGTCGTCACGCTCGTCCTCGTGCCGGTTCTCTACGGCATCTTTGAGGGACGAAGCGAGAGACAGGGGGTGGAAGCGTGAAGCTGGTCTTCATGACGTACTACGTGGGTATGCACCAGGAGGTGATGGAGATCCTGGCGGCCTGTGGCATCGCAAGCTACACGCACTGGGACGAGGTCACCGGACGGCTGAGCTGTGGCGAGCCGCGAGAGGGCAGCGACGTGTGGCCGGGGTACAACACGGCGCTCCAGGCCGTGCTCCGGGAGGAGACGGCGAAGAAGCTCGAGGCGGCGATCCTCGAGCACAACGCCGCGCAGCGAGGCGACGAGCGGATCGACGCATGCTTTCTCGAGACTCACTCCGTCATCAGGGCCGCGGACGAGTTCAACGACTGCAGCAGCGGCCAGTGAGACGGGACTGACGACTCCCGGTGCCGGATCTCCGGTACCCGGAAGCGACTGCGGGGGGGCGAGAAGCCCCCCCGCAGTCTGTGTCTGCGCGCCGCGTCGGGCGTCCGAGCGGTTCATCCAGCCGGGACGGACCCGCGTTGTCTACTTGAAAGGCTCCGTTCTGCACGAGGGGTCGACGTCGCCCGGTTCTTCCGGATACTCCTCGAAGAGGCGCCCCCACGGGCTCTCGCGCTTCCACTTCTCCACGACGGGCACGCCGTGCTTCGGATACCAGAACTTGTCGTGATAGGTCTCGCTCGCATATATGAACATCTTGACGATGGGCGTCTGGAACAGGAGTTTCTGGAATATCTTGAGCGGCGACCGCCAGAGCAGCATGCCCGTTCCGGTCCCCAGATTGACGCCGACCTTGAACCCCCACCGCTCGTCGGCGAGTTCCGGCATGCCTACGACCTCTATCTCGGCGGGGTTGCCCTGACCGAGCCCGCGCTCCGTCGCGTGAGCGATGTAGTCGATGCTCATCGGGTCGAATCCCATCATCTGCGCCGCCACGGCGTCGATCGCAACCTGGTCGGAGGACGCCAGGATGACATCCTTCTGATGGGGGATGAGAGTCCGCGGACCGGGGCCGCTGCCGGCCGTCGTCCCGTCCATCGTGCAGAAGACCCCCGTGTGGATCTCTTTCTGAATGGCCAGCAGGTCGACGATGGTGTCGTGTATCCACGTGTGGGTCATGTGGCGGTTGACGTTCAGCAGGCCGCCGAAGGCGTTCTTGAGCGCGCCCGTGGTGACCGTGTAGCTGTGGGTCTTCACGGTCGGCAGGTGGACGATGTTCTTGCCGAAGAAGTAGTCGGGCAGGTAGATGCCCTCCGGGAAGACCTTGTCCAGCACCTCCATCTTTGCCTTCGGTGCGTATTCGACCCAGGTCATGTCCTTCGG
>JBDRTQ010000451.1:0-8100 GCA_043823885.1 Candidatus Eiseniibacteriota bacterium
CGATCGCGACCTTCGTCGTGGCTATCATCCTTCTGACGGGCACGCCCGCCAAGGTCCGCGAGATCACCATAAAAGAGGACGCTCCCGTGGGCGAAGAGGAACTCAAGTCGGAGCACCCGGACGTGGTGCTGCTGCCCAGGCCCGGGAAGACCGGACCGCTGTCAGTGGAGGAGGCCGTTGCCCGAAGGCGGTCGGTCCGGGAATTCAAAGACGCGCCGGTGCTTCTGGCCGAGGTGTCGCAACTTCTCTGGGCGGCGCAGGGCGTGACAGGGGAGGACGGTATCAAGCGCGCGGCGCCGTCGGCGGGCGCGAAGTACCCGATAGAGATCTTCATCGTTGCGGGGAAGGTCGACGACCTCGCGTCGGGCGCCTACCGGTATGTTCCGGAGACTCACTCCCTCGAGATGATCAGAAGGGGAGACCTGAGATCCGAGCTCTGTGACGAGGCACTGTCGCAGAAGTGTGTCGGGGAAGCGGCACTCGACATCGTGATCGCAGGCGTCTACTCGAGGACCATGGAGAAGTATGGCGAGCGCGGCATCCGGTACGTTCATATAGAAGTGGGTGCCGTCGCCGAGAACATATACCTCCAGGCGGAGACACTGGGTTTGGGAACCACGTTCGTCGGGGCGTTCTCTGACGAGGGGGTCAAAAGAATCCTCCGGATAGACGCCGATCCACTCGGGATCATGCCGGTTGGGGTCCGGCAGCAGTGACGCGCCGGTCGCGTTCGCACACGGCGCCGGGTCAACTGTGCCGCATCCGCCCGCCGGTCCCGTCGGACGGAAATGCGTCCGGCCACGAGAACACCTACCGAACGGGGCTAGATGGAATGATCCATGAAATCAACGAGTCAGTCACGGTTCTGACCAGGTTCAGTGGCGGTCAACTGGACCCTCTTCGTTTCAAGTGGAAGAACAGGATTTTCGACGTAGACAGGGTGACAGGCAAGTGGGAGGAACACGACGGGCATTACAAGCTCCATTACTTCTCCGTGATAACGAGCGAAGAGGATTTCTACGAACTCGTGTACAACACCCGCACGATGGGGTGGACGCTTTCACGCACCGACCTTGACGGCTAGAGAGGGCCGGCGCGCCGGGAGGCACGATGCAGACATCTTTCGCGTACTATGAGTCTCCGATAGGTCTCATCGAGATCGGGGGTACTTCAGAGGGGATAACCTCGCTCTCTTTTGTCGAAGAGCGTCGACCGGGCGCCGCCACGAACGACGTGTGCGAAGAGGCCGTCAGGCAGATATCCGAGTACTTCGCGGGCTCGCGGCAGGCGTTCGACCTGCCGATCACGCTCAGAGGGACCGAGTTCCAGCGGGAAGTGTGGCGGGGACTCCGGAGCATCACATACGGGCAGACGGTCTCGTACGGCGACCTCGCCAGAGCCATCGGCAAGCCGAGTGCCGTGCGCGCGGTCGGCGCCGCCAACGGTGACAATCCCATCTCGATCATCGTACCATGTCACAGGGTCATCGGAAGTGACGGGGGCCTGACTGGCTACGGGGGCGGCCTTGAGCGGAAGGAATGGCTTCTCAGGCACGAGGGTGGGCTGCTTCTCTAAATATCCGCCGTGATGCCTGCGATGTCCTCGCGCTCGGAGTCCACCGCAATTGTACGACTTCGCGTAAGTTGGCCCCCCACCGTTCATCGCGAGCCCGCACTTTGTTCCTGCTGCCTGGTCGTGCGACCGCGGGAATAGGTTCACAACATTTCCCGGAGTGGTAACATCTGAGTGTGCGTGCTCCTTGAATCTCGGGATGTTACATTCGGGCGAAGGAACTCTAAGACGGAAAGGTCTCCCCCTGTGGGCTCTCCTGAACTAACCAGGATATGTATCACCGACGTCGGCAGTACGACGACGAAAGCAGTTCTGTTTCAGCGCACCAAGAATGGCGGCTGGGGATATTTCCGACGCGAGGCGCCGACGACGGTCGAGAAGCCGCACGAAGACGTGTCCGTCGGTGTTCTGCAGGCGCTCCGAGCGCTGGAACAGGAGTCCGGCGAGGTTCTCCTGAGTAGTGGGGCGCCCTCCGTGCCGTACCTCTCGACTTCGAGCGCTGGCGGCGGCCTCGCCATGGTCGTCACCGGGCTCGTGAGAAACATCACCGCGGACACGGCCGACCGCGTCGCCCTGGGCGCGGGAGCCATCGTCCTCGATGTGGTCTGCATGAACGACGGGCGGACCGCCTATCGTCAGATCGAGGACCTCAAGAGGCTCCGGCCCGACATGGTGCTCCTTGCGGGCGGTTACGACGGAGAGGCGATCACTGCGCCGGCCTTCCTGGCGGAACTGCTTGTGGAGTCCGAACTCCACCCCAAGCTGAACCCCGATTCAAAGCTGCCGGTCGTCTACGCCGGCAACGTCAACGCCGCCCCCTATGTCGAGCAGGCGCTGGGCGACGGGTTCCTGTTCCGGCAGGTTGAGAACGTTCGCCCGTCGGAACATCTTGAGAACACGAGGCCCGCCCACGATGCCATCCACGAGATATTCATGGACCACGTCATGTCGGTTGCGCCCGGCTACGAGAAGCTCAAGCCGTGGGTGTTCTCGCCGATCCGCCCGACGCCGGCGGCGTTCGCGGACCTGCTGGCGCTCGTGTCCGCCGATCTCGATACGGCCATTCTCGCCATCGACATAGGCGGGGCGACCACCGACGTCTTCTCCGCGTGTCGAGGTAAGGTGGTGCGGACGGTCAGCGCCAACATCGGCATGAGCTACAGCGTGCTCAACGTCGCGGAGCTCGGGGGCGCGCGTCAGATCAGCGACTTCCTGGATTTCGAGATCGACGAACGGGAGCTCTGGAACCGGATAGGGAACAAGCACGTCCACCCGACCGGTCTTCCCACCACGGCTGAGGACGCGATGATCGAGTGGGCGACCGCAACCGTCGCGATCCGCGAGGCCGTGCGAGAGCATCTCAAGGTCATGTCCGGCATGCCCGAGCGCGAGCTCCCGGGGCCGCTCGATGTGAACGCGATGCTTCGCGAGGAACCCGGGAGGCGTGGGCTTCAGGGACGTCTGAAGGTTCTGGGATACGATCTGATCATCGGGAGTGGCGGCATCCTGTCACACTCGCCGAGGGAAGCGGCCGCCATGATGCTCAAAGACGCCCTGGACCCGGAGGGACACGTCGAGCTCGCGGTCGACCGCGCGTTCATGTTCCCGCATCTGGGCGTGCTGGCAGAGGTTGACCCTGATCTTGCGAAGAGACTCTTCTTCGAACTGGCGCTGGTGCAGCTCGGGACCGTCGATAACGCTCGCGGTGTGCGGCCTTCAAGCGTGACCGCCGGGGACGGCTTCGAGCCGCCCGGTAGCGGTGAACGCGCTCACGCGGAGTCGCGCGTAGAACGCGGACGAATCTCCATACGAAGAGAGCTGGCGACCGAGGGAGAGGTATTCGTCAAGCCGGGCGATATTGTCGACGCCGACACCGTAGTTGCCAGGAGCGTCCGGCAGTTCTTGAGGCCGTTCTTCCTGAACGTGGCGCGCGTGATGAAGGTCAAGCCGGAAAGTATTGGCGATGTGCTGCTCAAGAGCGTCGGGGACGACGTCGCCAGAAAAGAGATCATAGCGAAGCAGCGCAAGCGGTTCGGGACCCCACACTCCTATCACTCGCCCGTGGAGGGAAGGGTTGAGAAGATCCTGCCCGACGGGACGGTTGTCGTGCGGGAAAGCCCGGAAGAGGCGCAGGTGCTGACGACGGTGCAGGTGGCGAAGGAACTCGGCGTGCACGCGGACCGGCTGAAACCGTACCTCAGGGTGGCGGTCGGCGACGAGATCGAGCGCGGCCAGTGGCTCGCGGCCATCACGTCCGGAGCTTCCTTCAAAACATCGAAGTCGCCGGTTCGCGGGAAGGTCTCCCGGATCAACGAGCGCTTCGGCATGGTCATGATAGAGCCGCTTCTGGAGGAACTCGAGGTTGCGGCGTGGCTCCCGGGGACCGTGGAGTCGGTGACCGAGCGAGGGTGCACGGTCGTGAGCGAAGGGACAGACATCCACGGGGTCTGGGGAAGCGGCGGCGAGGCATACGGCCCGTTGACGATAGGCAGCATCGAGCCCGGGTGTGTGGCCGTGCTCGAGCGTGCGGACGCGGCCGCGATCGCGGAGTGCAGGGAAACAGGTGCAGCCGGGCTCATCGCGGGCGGCGTTGACCTCGAGGACGTGCTCGAGCCGCAACTCGGCTTCACACTGGTTGTGACCGGGGCCTTCGGGGCATCGTCAATGGCAAAGGAGCTTATGGATATTCTCTCGGCGCACGAGGGCCGGCTGGCACTCGTCGACGGCACCACGCAGCTCCGCGTGGGCGTCCGGCGCCCAAGGATCATCCTGCCGTCGTAGTGTTGATGTTTCGACAAGACAGGAGAGGAGGAGTCCAGATGCTGCGAGTGACCCATTTCGAACTCCCTGCCGACAACCCCGAGAAGTTGGTCGAGTTCTACGAGGGTGTGTTCGGCTGGACCGTGCGCAAGTGGGACGGCCCTATGGATTACTGGCTCGTCATGACGGGTCCTCCCGACCAGCCCGGCATCGATGGTGGTATCGCCCGTCGTGGCGAGGGCGATTCCGGCCCCATCAACAGCATAGACGTGCCGTTCATCGACGAGTTCGTCGCGAAGATCGAGAGCGGCGGCGGCAGTGTGGTCGCGCCGAAGATACCGGTTCCCGGCGTCGGATACCTCGCGTACTGCAAGGACCCCGAGGGCAACACCTTCTGCATCGTGCAGGAGGACACTTCTGTCGAATAGACCCATGGTCGGCGACGGAGGCGTATGAACGACAGAAGGAACACGGGCGTTCTCGTCGGCGCGGCCCTGGCCGCGGCGTGCCTGTTTGGGGCCGCCACGCCTGCCAGCAAGGCGCTCCTCCACGACGTGAGACCGCAGGCGCTGGCCGGCCTTCTCTACATCGGTGCGGCCATCGGCGTTCTGCCCGTCATCTTCCGCGAGCGTTCGGTCCGCCTGCCGTGGCGTGCGGGGCGGCGAACCGGCCTGCTTCTGGCGGGCGCGATCGTATCCGGCGGAGTGCTCGGTCCGTGGCTTCTGTTGCTCGGTCTGAGCGTCGCCCGTTCCGGGTCGGTCTCGCTTCTCCTCAATCTGGAACTCGTGGCCACGGTTCTACTGGGTCGTTTCGTGTTTCGCGAGCACCTGTCCGCGAGAGGTTGGCTCGGAGCAGCAGGAACGCTCACGGCCGCCATCCTTCTTGCCGTTGGAGATGGTCCGTCGGGTGTGCTCGCGGCGCTGCTCGTGGGCGCGGGCTGCCTCTGCTGGGGGTTCGACAACCACTTCACGGCCCTTATCGATGGGATAACACCTGCCCAGACGACCCTCTGGAAGGGCGTCATTGCCGGCCTGTTCAATCTCATCGTAGGGGGAGTCGTGCTGGGCGGTGTGGGCGACGGGACCTCGGCGTTGCTGGCTCTGCTGGTCGGGGCGCTTGCCTACGGTATCAGCATCGTTCTGTACATCACGGCCGCGCAGGGACTGGGGGCGTCGAGAAGTCAGATGGTGTTCTCTACGGCTCCGTTCTTCGGGGTGATCCTCTCCCTGTTGTTACTGGGCGAGTCGTTCACCGGAGTTCAGGCGGTGGCGGCAGCGCTGGTTGGCGGTTCGTTGGTGCTCCTGTTTACCGAGCGACACGGTCACGTTCACAAACACCACCGGATGGCGCATCAGCACTGGCATCGCCACGATGACGAGCACCACGAGCATGAGCATGCCGGTGCTTCGGACGCAACTGCTCACGCGCATCCGCACATCCACGAGGACGTGAAACACGAACACTCCCACTGGCCGGACATTCATCACAGACACGATCACAAGGACAAGGAATAAGAAGACACGGACGCATGCAGCCGACACGAGCGAGCGCGTGTCGAATCTGACGAAGCGGGTTGCCTCATCCGTACAGACCAGGAGGGAAGGCCATCGTGGCGAACGACCAGCTGAACGTGCACTGGAAGACCGTCGACGACACGCTCGTGGCGACCATACGGTTCCAGGGTGGTTACGATGAGACAGGCGACTACTTCACGAAACTGGAGAACGTTGTCGGACCACGAGCCGACGGCGACCGCATCGCCATCTACCGCGGCGGGGGCATCATCGAGGTGTGTCTGCCGGTCGCCGAGCCCATTGAGAGCGGCGAGGTCAAGAGCCGCGTGCTCGAGGGTGGCCAGATGCTGTGCTCGACCTTCCGCGGACAGTACGGTTCCGAGGAGGCGGGCAAGGCACTCGGGGAGCAGTTCGGAGCGATGTGGCGCTACACCATCGAGCACCACATCGGCGTGTCGGAGGAACCGTGGCGGGAGGCGCACCTCGGATACGGCCCGGAAGACCCGGGCGCGTACACCGCCGAGCTTCAGGTCCCGATGCTACTGCCGAAGTGGCTCGAGAGGTTCGAGGACAGCCTGGGGCGTTTCGCGGGCGACGACGTCAGGCGCGACGTGCTCGAGGGCAGCGAAGACATCTCTCCGCAGTCCGACACCGACGACAAGATCGCCTGGGTGAAGGGTGCGATGGAGCGTCTGGACGCGGCCGTCCCCGACAAGGACACGCGTCGGGAGATAGTGTGCCGCTGCGCCCACATCTATCCGGCCGAACAGATCCGGAAGCTCAAGAGCAAGTACGAAGAGCTGGGCGGCCTCGATCCGTTCATGGCGCGGCTTCAGGAAGACGCGGGCTACGAGGGAGCGCCCTACTACAGAGATCCCGAGCGCGGAAGCGACGTCATCTTCATCGACAAGGCCCCACAGGAGGCGGCGAAACACAAGGAGGCGACCGATCCCGTCGTCAGGCGCGCCGCCGCCTGCCACTGCCCCATCATCAAGGCGACGATCCTTGCGGGGGAAGAGGTCTCTCCGACGTTCTGCAATTGCGGCGCGGGCTGGTTCAGGCCCCTGTGGGAGGCCATTCTGGAGAGGCCCGTCAAGGTGACATGCAAGGAATCCGTGCTGCAGGGCCACGACCGCTGCAAGTTCGCCATCTACCTTTCTTAAACGGAGAAGGCTCATGCCCGAACTCCCCGAGATCGCGTCGCGCGCGCGTGAGATGCAGAAGGAACTCACCGGAAAGACCATCAAGGAGATAGAGGTCCTCCAGCCCAAGTGTCTGAACGTCTCCGCGAAGAAGTTCAAGAGCGCGCTCGAGGGCGCGAAGCTCAAGGGGACCACCTATCACGGGAAGTGGCTGTTCACTGAGACCACGAAGGGGCATCTGCTCATTAACATGGGCATGGGCGGAGAGATGCTTCTTGTCGACAGAAAGAGCATGCCCGAGAAATGGCGCAACGCGTTTCATTTCAAGGACAAGACCACGCTCGCGATCAACTTCTGGTGGTTCGGCTACACGCACTACGCGGCTGCGGAAGCGCTGGACAAGCACACAATGAGCGCGAAGCTCGGACCGAACGCCATCGACGTCACGCTGCCTCAGTTTCGCGGTATGCTCAGTAAACGCAAAGGCGCCATCAAGTCGTTTCTCCTGAACCAGGAGCGCATCGCCGGCATCGGGAACGCCTACGTCCACGACATTCTCTTCCTGGCCGGGCTGCATCCGCTCCGCAAACTGGACACGTTGTCGGACGACGATGTCGAGGCGCTCTGGAACGGCATCCAGAAGGGTTTGAAGCCCAGCCTTCGGAAGCGCGGCGCCTTCTACGAGCGCGACCTCTACGGGAAGCGCGGCGGCTTCAAGATGAAGGACATCCTCGTCGGGTATCGCGAGGAAAAACCGTGCCCCGGGTGCAATGACGCGGTAGTGAAGATCAGGACCGGCGGCACATCGAGCTTCATCTGTCCGAAGTGCCAGCCGCTCAAGCCGAAGAAGAAACCCACCGGACGAGGAAAGAGAAAGTGACGCGCCTTGATAAAGAGATCCTCTTCGAAGACAGATTCGACGGCAGGTCTGCCGACCGGTGGCCGATCCCACCCATCCAGCTGATAGACGACCCCGAGCACGGGAAGGTGCTTCACCTGAAGCCGGGCGATCCGAACGCCGGGCACTGGCTTGGGTGGGTGGGCGACGACACGTGGCGGAGCTACCGTCTTGAAATGGAAGTGCTGCCCGTTGGCGAGGGGAGTGGATTCCT
>JBDRTQ010000452.1:0-3938 GCA_043823885.1 Candidatus Eiseniibacteriota bacterium
CCCCGCAGGTGCCGCACCCCTTGCACAGCGCCTCGTTGACCCTCGAGACCTTGTCCTTCTCGTCGTACGCGATGGCGCCGTACGGACAGACGCTCACGCATATCCGGCAGCCGGAGCAGCGGTCCTCGTCGACCACCGCTGAGATGGCCTCGATCCTGACCGTGCCGCGCGACATCGGTATGATGGCCGAGGAAGCAGCTGCCTTGGCCTGCGCCACGGTGTCCGGGATGTCCTTGGGGCCCTGGCAGCAGCCGGCAAGGAACACGCCTTCGGTCGCCGTGTCCACCGGTCTGAGCTTCGGGTGCGCCTCCATCAGGAACCGGTCGGACGACTTCGAGAGCTTGAGTATCTTCGCTATGGGGTCGGTGTGCACGCTGGCCGTCAGTCCGGCAGCCAGCACGACGAGGTCGGCCTCGACCTCCATCGGCTCGCCGATCAGCGTGTCTTCTCCCCTGACGACGACGCGGTCCCCGCGCTTGTAGATCTCGGAGACGCTGCCGCGCCTGTAGATGACGTTCTCGTTCCTGACGCGGTCGTAGAACTCCTCGTAGCCCTTCCCAAACGCGCGAACGTCCATGTAGAAGATGGTGATGTTGGCGTCGGGAAGCTTCTCGCGCAGAAGGTGCGCCTGCTTTGCCGTGAACATGCAGCAGACCCTGGAACACCACTCGTTGTCTATCGACTGGTCTCGCGACCCCACGCACTTGAGGAAGACGATGTCCTCTGGCTCTTTCCCGCCGATCTCGATCTTGCCCTCGGTCGGGCCCGACGCGGAGCAAAGCCTTTCTATCTCTAGTCCGGTGAGGACGTTGTCGTATATCCCGTACCCGAGTTCGGGCTTGATGTTGGGATCGAACTCGTCGAAGCCGGTCGCCACGATGATCGTGCCCACCTTGAGCTCGACCACTTCGTCTTCCATCGAGTAGTCGATGGCGTTCAGGGTGCAGACCTTCTCGCACACGCCGCACTTCCCGTCCTTCAGGAAGTACGTGCAGTGCTCGCGGTCGATGACCGGCTCGCTGGGTACGGCCTGCGGGAACGGTGTGTAGATGGCCTTGCGCTCGCCGATCCCCTCGTCGAACTCCGACGGGACCTTGGACGGGCACTTGGCAATGCAGTCGCCGCAGCTGTTGCACAGATGCCGGTCGACGCTCGTGGCCCTCTTCCGGACCTTGACGGTGAAGTTGCCGACGTACCCGGTGATGTCCTCGACCTCCGAGTAGACCATAAGGTCGATGTTCGGGTGTCTTCCAACGTCCACCATCTTCGGCGTCAGGATGCAGGCCGAACCGTCTAGCGTCGGGAACGTCTTGTCGAGCTGCGCCATGTGCCCGCCGATCGACGGCTCCTTCTCGACCAGGTGCACCTTGTAGCCGGCCTCGGCGATGTCGAACGCCGCCTGTATGCCTGCTATGCCGGCGCCGATGACCAACGCTTCCGGAATCACCTCGATCTCACGCTCGGTAAGATCCTCGAGGCAGGCCGCCCTCGCCACGGCGGACCGCACGAGATCGATCGCCTTCTCCGTGGCCCGCTCTCTGTCGTCGTGAATCCACGAGCAGTGCTCGCGGATGTTCGCCATATCGAACATGTAGGGATTCAGGCCGACGGAAGCCACGGCGGCGCGGAACGTCGGCTCGTGCATTCTCGGCGAGCACGCGGCGACGACGACGCCCGTGAGGCCGTGCTCCTTGATGTCCGCGCAGATGAGACTTTGCCCGGGGTCGGAGCACATGTAGGGATAGGTCTTGGCTATCGCGACACCAGGGAGTTCTGCGGTCGCCTCGGCCACCTTCTCGACATCGACGGTGTGAGCGATGTTGATGCCGCAGTGGCAGATGTAGACGCCGAGTCTGGTCTCGCGCAATGTGCTCTTCTCGGCCACGCGTTTCCTCCGGTTCGTGCTCTCCAGGCCTGGCGCCTAAGCGCGCGCCGCCAGTATCTTCTCCTTGAGCGCCGGAACGATCTTGAACAGGTCGCCGACGATGCCGTAGTCGGCCTTTGAGAAGATGGGGGCCTTGGGGTCCTTGTTGATGGCGACGATGGTCTCGGCCGCCTTCATTCCGCTCATGTGCTGGAACTGCCCGCTGATACCGACCGCGATGTACAACTTCGGCTTGACGGTCTTGCCGGAGGACCCGACCTGCCGGTCCTTGGGAAGCCAGCCGGCATCGACGACAGGCCGCGAGCACCCGACGACCCCGCCCAGAAGCTCCGCCAGCTCCTCGACAAGCGCCAGGTTCTCTTCTTCCTTTATGCCGCGGCCGACCGCGATGATGACGTCGGACTTCGTGATGTCGACGTCCCCGACGGCGGCCTCCACATACTCGACGAAGCGGCGGATCGCCGGCTCGTCGGGCACGGTCACATCGGGTTCGGACACGCTCCCGCTACGCGTCCCGTCCTCTACCGGGAACGCAGCGGCGCGCACGGTCACGAGGGCGGTCGCCGCGTCGCGGAAGCTCACGCGCTCGTCGATCTTGCCCTCGTAGATCTGCCTGGTGACGGAGACGGTGCCTCCGTCCATGGCGATTCCGACGCAGTCGCTCGCGAGCGGCAGCCCCAGCGCTACGGCCAGGCTCGGCGCCAGGTCGACGCCGAAGGCCGTGTTGCCGATCATGACCAGCGAAGGCCCGCGGGACTTCACGACCTCCGCGACGACCGGCTGGTAGACGGCCGAATTGAAGCTGGTGAGGTTGCCGTGGTCGACGACGAGCACCTCGTCCGCGTAGCTCGTGAGCCTGTTCGCCATGTCCCTCACGCCCGCTCCCAGAAGCAGCGCGGTCACCGTCCCACCCGACGCCCCGGCCAGCGCTCCGGCCTTGCCCAGCATTTCGAAGGTGACGTCCCTGAGCTCGCCGCCCCTGTGTTCTGCAAGAACAAGAATCTCGTTCATCTAGACGAACCCTCTCTCCTTCAGAATGTCGGCGAGTTTCCCCGACGCTTCGGGCGGCGTGCCTTCGAGTATCTCGGCGCCGGCGCCCGCCGGTGGGAATGTCAGTTCCTCTAGCGTGGTCCCCGACCCGGCCTCCCCGACGGAGGACGTGTCCAGTCCGAGGTCGCCCGCGCTCTTTCTCTCTATTTCGCGCTTCGACGCCTTAGCGATGCCCATGATGGACGCGTAGCGGGGCTCGTTGATGCCGGTCTGAATGCCCAGCACGCACGGCAGCTTGATGACGAGCTTCTCGACGAGCCCGCCCTCGAGTTCGCGTCCGACGGCCACCTCGCCGTCTCCGACCTTGATCTCGGTGACGTACGTCGCGTGCGGAATACCGAGTAGCTCGGCCAGCGCCACGCCGACCTGAGAGGCGCCGTCGTCCGAGGCCATGCACCCGGTAAGGACCAGGTCATACTCCAGACCCTTGATGGCCGCCGCCAGCGCCGTCGCGGTCGCTATCGCGTCTCCCCCGTCGAACGCCGGGTCGGCGACACGGACCGCGGTCGCCGCGCCCTTGGCCATGCTCATTCGGAGAACCTCCTCCGACGACTCGTGGCCGAGGGTTATGACTGTGATGTCACCGTCGTGCTCCTCCATAATGAGGAGTGCTTCCTCGAGGGCGTAGTTGTCCGACTCGTTGATCTGAAGAGCCAGGCCCTCCTCGACGATGCCCTTGCCGCCGCCGGCGATCTTGAGGTCGGCCTCGGCCGTCTCGGGCACCTGTTTCACACAGACGACTATGTTCATGTGTTCCCTGTTCCTCCGGAATCGCAGTTGCGGGCGTCGCAGACCTGCGGACGCGCCACCACTCCCGGCCTAGAGCGCCATCGCGGCGAGCTCGGCCAGATCTATTATCTCGATCTTCCCCTCGTTCCCGCTGGTCTTCACGGCGTCCTCGAGCGTCAACAGACAGAACGGGCACGCCGTCACCAGGTAGTCGGCGCCCAGCGCCACCGCGTCCCTG
Organism: Candidatus Eiseniibacteriota bacterium; assembly: GCA_043823885.1. Classification (GTDB taxonomy): domain Bacteria; phylum Joyebacterota; class Joyebacteria; order Joyebacterales; family Joyebacteraceae; genus JALGZG01. Next base: position 3,903 of record JBDRTQ010000452.1, read on the forward strand.
ACGCGCGTCTCCGCCAGTCTCTCGCCCCGCTCCTCG
>JBDRTQ010000453.1:0-3429 GCA_043823885.1 Candidatus Eiseniibacteriota bacterium
CAGCAAAGCGCCATCGTGCGGAGGAGTGGTTCTACGAGCTATTGAAGGAGATAGGTGAGGGTCCAGTCAGTGACGACATACGGCGTGCGGCGAGCCGGACGGGAGAGGTGGAAGAGAATGACTGATTCAGGAATCTGGCCCCACATTTGCATCAGGAAGGCAAGCAAGTCGTTTCTGGCCGCGTTCCTGTTGATGGTCGCGTGCGCAGTGGCGCTTCCGCTTCACGGGACGGCTGCGGCATCGGAGCCGATCACGACGTTCTCAATTGTGGGGTATGACCCCGCGACCGGTGATCTCGGCGTTGCCGTGCAGTCGAAGTTCTTCGCCGTAGGGTCCGTGGTCCCCTGGGCCAGGGCGAACGTGGGCGCAGTGGCGTCGCAGGCCTACGGGAACACGACCTTCGGTCCTCTCGGACTCGCGATGCTCGATGATGGCATGAGTGTCGAGGCTGTGATGGAGAGCCTGCTCGCCCACGACCCGGACGCGGCGCAGCGTCAGGTGGGCATGGTCGACGCCGAGGGGCACTCGCACGCGTATACGGGCGCCGAGTGCATGGACTGGGCGGGCCACGAGAGCGGACCGAACTTCACGGCGCAGGGAAACATCCTGGTGAGTGAGGCGACGGTCGCCGCGATGGCTCGGGCGTTCCGCGAGAGCGACGGCGTTCTCGGCGAGAAGCTGATGCGCGCGCTCGAGGCGGGGCAGGCGGCCGGCGGCGACTCCAGAGGCATGCAATCCGCCGCGATCCTGATAGTGCGCGAGGGCGGCGGATACGGCGGGTACAACGACGTCTACTGCGACCTTCGGGTCGATGACAACGAGGATCCGATCGCGGAGTTGCGGCGGATCTTCGACATGTGGAAGGAATGGGCGCTCGTTCTCGAGGGCTACCGTCTCTGTGAAGAGGAGAACTGGGAGACGGCCTTCGAGGTGGGTCGGGCGGCGGTGGAGCTGAATCCGGAGCTCGGAGAACCGTACTATCACCTGGCCTGCTACTACTCGAAGGCCGGGATGCGGGACGAGGCACTGAGGGAACTCGGCACCGCCGTCGATCTCGACGAGTCACTCGGACCGAGGGCCAGGCTCGACACGGACTTCGAGCCTCTGCGAGAGGACCCTGCGTTTCTGGAAATCACGGGCGACTGAGCCGGCGCGCGTAGCTCTTCTCTGCTTCCGCGTGCCCGGTTCCGCCCGAAGCGATGACAAAGGGTGGGCGACAGGATGGGGCACGAGGACAAGACCAGAGACGAACCGATCTCCGAACTGAACCTGCTCCGCTGTGTGGCGGGCGCAGGGCACAGCGAGGGCGACGCGCGAGCGGAGGCGGAGGAGGCTAGTCGCGAGAGCGAAGAGCGGTACCGGCTGGTGTCCGGACTGATCTCGGACTACGCCTACGCGTTCCAGGTGACTCCCGATGGTAAGCTGACGAGCGAATGGGCGGCCGGCGCGCTGACTATGATGACAGGGTACAGCGTGGACGAGCTCAAGGCCATCGGCGGCTGGGAGCGCCTGCTGCACCCCGATGACCTCCCGATAGCTCACGGACAGCTCAAACAACTGCTGAACGGCGAGTCTTCCGTCGTCGACTATCGGATCGTCTGTAAGGACGGCGCGGTGCGATGGGTGCGCGACTACGCCCGCCCGGTGTGCGACGTCGGCGGGGGTGTCGCGTGGATCTACGGGGCCGTCCAGGACATGACGGACCGCAGAGGGGCCGAGGACGCCCTCCGCGAGAGCGAGGAGCGATACCGGGTCGTCTCAAGTCTGATCTCCGACTTCGCATACGCTTTCGCGGTGGCGGCGGACGGAGCGGTCGCGAGGGAGTGGGTGACCGGCGCGATCGAGGAGATGACGGGCTACACCGATGCGGAGTTCATGGCACATGAGGCATGGTCCGCCGTGTGCCATCCGGACGACAAGCCGGAGGTCGACAGGCAGCTCCGCGTGCTTCTGGACGGAAGGCCGGCCGCGGTTGACTTCCGGATGGTCCGGAAGGACGGCAGCACAAGGTGGGTCAGGGACTACGCCCGGGCGGAGAAGGACCCCTCGACCGGTCGCGTCGTGCGCATCTACGGCGCGGTTCAGGACATCTCGCAGCGCAAGGAGGCGGAGGAGATCCAGTCGGTCCTCCTCAACGTGTCTCAGGCGGTCAGTGAGTCCGACAACCTCGGGGAACTGCTGGCCACCATCCACCGCGAGCTCGGCAGGCTCATCGACACCACGAACTTCTACGTCGCGCTGTACCACGAGGACACAGGCAAGTACACCTTCCCTTACCACGTCGACGAATTCGATGACAACGCAGAGCTCGCGCCGGCTCCTCTCAAGAAGAGCCTGACGGACTACGTACGCCGGCTTGGGCGGGCGCAGATGATCAACGAGCCCGCGTTCCAGGATCTGGTCGACGCCGGCGAGGTCGAGCTCATCGGCGCCCCGTCGGCCATATGGCTCGGCGTTCCACTCAAGGCGGGGGGCAAGGTCATCGGAGTCGTCGTAGTGCAGAGCTATCAGGAGAGCTCGCCGTACTCGGAGAGCGACTTCCAGGTCATGACGTTCGTGTCCGGCAACATCGCAATGGCCATCGAACGGAAGCTGGCGGAAGAAGAGAGAGAGCGACTGGAAGGGCAGGTCCGGCACGCGCAGAAGCTCGAGAGCCTGGGCGTGCTCGCTGGTGGAATAGCGCATGACTTCAACAACCTGCTGACCGGAGTGCTCGGGAACATCGAACTCGGGCTCCTGCAGGTAGATCAGGGGTCGCCCGTCGCTCACAGCCTCACTGAAGCGAGAGCGTCGACTGAAAGGGCGGCCGAACTGTCGAGACAGATGCTCGCATACTCGGGGAAGGGGAGCTTCGTGATCGAAGCGGTGGACGTGAATGCGGTGGTGACGGAAATCGGGAATCTGTTGGAGGTGTCGGTGGCGAAGAACGTCGCCCTCAATTACGACCTGTGCCGCCACCTCCCACCGGTGGTCGCCGATGTCACGCAGCTGCACCAGGTGATTCTCAACCTCGTTACCAATGCGTCCGACTCGATAGGGGACGGGGTAGGCGTCGTCGCTCTGCGTACGGGCGTGAGGAACTGCGACAGGGCGTATCTGAGTGAGTCGTACGTGGACGACCACCTTCCCGAGGGAGACTACCTGTTCCTGGAGGTGCGGGACACGGGATGCGGGATGGACGAGGAGACCGTGCAGAGGATGTTCGAACCGTTCTTCTCCACGAAGTTCACCGGGCGAGGACTGGGGCTCGCGTCCGCCCTGGGCATAGTGCGGGGCCACTCCGGTGCGATCAAGGTCGCGAGCAAGCCGGGGTGCGGTACCACCTTCACGGTCCTTCTGCCCGTAGGCAGCTGCCCGGTTGTGCGGCCATCGGAGAAGAAGGTGGAAGCGACGACGTACGACGGCGGCGGCACGGTCCTCCTCGTCGAC
>JBDRTQ010000454.1:0-4855 GCA_043823885.1 Candidatus Eiseniibacteriota bacterium
CCCTCACCCAGAATGGAGCCCAGCGTCCACCTGGGCCAGAAGTAGTCCGCCGGCTGCCCGGCGGGAGTATCACTCTCGAAGAACGCCCTGAAGATAGCGCGGTTGTAGTCCACGTTGTCGCCGAGGTAGGCGGCTCCCGCACACGCGAAGCCCGCCACGGCGCCGCGGCCGGAGGGAAGGAACAGCATCTGCTCGACGATGGACTCGTAGTTGGTGCTGCTTCCCTCTTTGTAGTTGTGGAACTCCGCCAGGTGACAGGAGAACCCGAGGAAGATGAACGGCTTGCCGTCATTGCCGAGGTCGCCGAGGTCGTTCTGATTCGCCGATCCCGCCTCGACCAGCTGCTCATGCGTCATCAGGGAGCGGTTGCCGTGCCCCTGAAAATTGACGATCACGGCTCCGTCACTGAGTCCGTCGAAGAGCTCCGGCGTCACCGAGCTCCTCACGTAGGGATAGACCTCGGAGATGAAGTAATCCCACGGCTCCGACCCAGGCGTCACTCCGTTGGACTCGTGAAACTCATCCGTGTAGCGCCTGAGCATGAAGAGAGTCGTGTCCACATCTGCCGGGGACGCGGCGACCATCTCCGCAAGCTCAACGCAGACCTCGGTGAAGCGCCGCTCGCCGAAGTCCCAGGAGTAGGATCCTCCGGCGGTCCCGTAGTGCCACTGGTCGTCTCCAACGAAGTAGACATTGTTGCGCCAATGCTCGTTCACCGAGTAGCTCTCGTACGCCAGTGTCTTCGACACGAGGTTGTCCAGCTGCGTGCCACCGCCTACCGACAGCCGCCCGATGAACATCTGCGGCAGGTAGAACGGCCCCTCGCTCGACGAAACGAACCACTGGTCGCTCGCGGTCATCTGCGGGTAGGTCGAACTCCCGTGTCCCAGGACCGTCGGGATAAAGTCGGGCTGGCTCGTACTCTCCCGCCCCTTGGGGTCCACGGTGGCGTCACCTACCAGCATGACAAACTGGGGCGTCCTCTCCCACTCCCGGAACGCGAAATCGAAATAGTCCCTCAGCGCCTGGAGCGACTTGAGACCGCCTCCGAACTCGTCGTAGACCTCGCTGACGAGCGCGTGCGCCACGACCCACCCCTCCGCCTCGCGATGTGCGATCAGGGGTTCGACCCCGCTCGCGAAGCCGTCGTAAGAAACGACGATGACGTCGGCCTCGTCCGACCAGAGATCGACCGGATCGCGCCGTTCGACGTCCGTGACGGAGTGATAACCTCCGCTCTCGTCCGACTCGTACCGAGTGAAGCCCGCAACAGCGTCCTGGAACATCAGTGTGTAGTTCCCCCCTCCGCCGGCGATGTTCTCGGAACCGAGCGTCAGATCCGCCGTGGCGAACGCGTCGCTCACATCGAAGAGCCTGAACTGGTCGGAGGCAAAGCCATCGACCTCGAACTGCGACGCGCCGGTCTCGCCGGCGCTGGTGAACCCCAGCCTGCCCTCGCGGGCAGTGAATTCCCTGTCGTAGCAGAACTCGAACCAGTCGAGGTTAGCGCCCGAACCGCGACTGCCTGTCGCTCGAAGCGTGTGATTGCCGTCGGTGAAGTACCAGGTCGGGATCGGACCGCTCTCGTAGATATGCTCGTTCATGTCCTCGCTGATGCCGCTGAACGAGAACTGCCCGACGTAGTTGTCGGCTGTGTCGCCGTAGGCGATGCGGAAGTCGATGTAGTGGAAGCCGCTCGTCGTGCCGTGATATCTGGCGCGCATACGCGCTTCGCCCGGCCGGTACACGTCGTAGAGCGTGAATGGGAGCGTGTAGTTGTCGCCCAGCAGCTGATACCTCGTCCAGTGGTAAAGGTCCACGTTGTCGTCGTCGGGGGCAACGTCGAGATACACGTCCTCCTCGAACCTCAACGTGTCCCGGAAGCTCGGGGGGGCCTCGAGCCCCGCCTCGTCCAGCCATCCGGGCCGCGTGTCCATTCGAACGGAGAGTTCGGCGTCCCTCGCGAACCAGTAGGCGTTCTCGGAACCGTACCGGTCCTCGTAGCCTCCCGGCATGTGCTGCTGCTCGAAGCTCAGAGCGTGGAAGAGGACGTAGTCGGCGCCGTCGAAGAACCCGTCCTCATCCGCGTCGACGACGTCGATGGCGAGAGGCGTCTCGACGAACGGGTCCGGCGCCTCGGCGTCGTACGACCGCTGGTAGACCGCGACCTCACCGACCGGCACGGAGGCGCTCAGTCCCTCCGCCGAGAGTTCGGCGAAGTCCAGCCGGTGCATGCCGGATTCCGTCGTCAGGACCCTGTAGGCCTCGGCACGCCGCGCGGACCGTGACTTCATCGCCGCGCGCCCGGGTTCGTGCCTCGCCCTCCACTTCGCCGCCTGCGCGTGGTTCAGGACGGTCCTCGAGTAGGTCCTCTCCCACTCGGGCTCGACCCGCACCGCGTCCGAGAGGCCCGTAGGACGCCTCGTCTCGACGATGGAGATGCGGACCAGGATCTTCCTGTGGAGCGTGAGCTCGCCGGAACTCGCCGAGTACTGGAAGGGATTGAGAACGACGCGCGCGACGCGCTGGTGACGAAGCGTGCCCTGCGCGCCCAACTCGGCAATGGCGGACGGGAACGTCCCGCCGCGGCCGTAATACTCCTCGTCGATCGTGAATAGCTGGACAGGGGTCGCGAACTCGCCTTCCCCGAGGAACTCCTCAGCGGGAGTGGGCTCGACGCGGTGCGCGCCCAGGTTCTCGCTCTCTGTCGAGATGACCTCGAGAGCCAGGCGCGCTCCGAAAGGCACTCCCACAAGGACGGCCTTCCTTGGGAGCGAGGGCAGACCCACATCGCCTGTGTGGTCGTACCGCGCCGCCTTCACCCGTACAAAGGACTCGCCACCTACAACTACCTCCTCGAGGGAGTAGTCATCGGTGGCGAGTTCGATCAGTATCTCGTCGTCCTCCGAGTCGAGGACGTGCGCGTCGTTTGCAGAAGCGGCGGGAACCGCGAGCACCGCGACAGCCGCCAGGGCGGCCCAGACTACCTTGTGAAACATCGTCTTGAACCCCCCGTCAGCACGCCCCCTCGTCATCCACACCGGGTTCGCAAGGTCGTCCGAGCAGCAGCGCAGCAAGGCGCGCTTCCTCGCGCCTAGTGAGTGACGTTGGGCAGGTACGTTGCGAACTCGAAATCCGGGCTGTTCTCCTCGTCGTGACAGCGCCCGCATGTCGAAGCGGTCACGCTGCCGTATGAACCGTCACGCGCGTGGTCTGTCGCCTTCCCGTGACAGGACTCACACTGAACGTTCCTGAGAACGCTCGACACGGACACCGACCCGTCCAGAGGTATGTCGAGATAGCAGGTCGAGTGACACCTCAGGCACTCAGGATTGGTGGACTGGTGCGCGTTCTCGAGCGCCGCGAATGCCTTCGCATGGGCGGTCTCGGCCCACTGGTCCATCTGCGGCTGGTGACACCTCCCGCACGTCGCCTCCGCACCGAGGCACTCATCCGTGTAGCGAGACTCCGCCGGCTTGCTCGCCGGCCGGTTGGCGGCCGCGCGGCGCTTGGTGGCTTCCTCTATGGCGATCTTGTGCTCCTTCAGGATAAGGGCCATGGCCGCGTCTGAGGGAACCTTGTCGCCGAGGTCGAGCGTCGTCCCCGAGTATCCGAGATAGGCGTTCGCCTCGTCGAACTGCAGGCGGTAGTCGGACAGGCGCTGCCCCTTGTATCCGGGCTGCAGTACGACCGTGCTTCCGACCTCGAAGGGCTTGGCGGCGTACTGCGCCACGTCCCCTATCACCATGAAGTCGATACCGGGAATCTCCTCGGCGAGGAGCTTCGACTGCTCCAGCCCAAGCTGACTCAGCAGAATGACGTAGTCGGCCTTGCCGGAAAGCTCCTCCAGCACGGCAGGGAGAACCTCTATAGGCTCCCCGATGATCACGCCAAGCTGCTCGATGTCCGCGTGCGTCCTGATGTCCGCGCCGGGGTCGAGCGCCCCAGTGATGCCGAACGTCACACCGCCGCGCTCGACGATCATGTAGGGTTCGACGAAGAGCTCTCCGCTTGATTCATCGTATACGTTGGCCGACACGACCGGGAGGCCGTGGTCCATGATCAGGTCTTTGAGGTAGCCTCCGCCCCTGAAGAGGTCGAACGCTCCGATGGTGGTCGCGGCACAGTCCATCTCCATCATGCTCCTGGCAGTCATGGCGTCGATCAGCTCGGACTCGAACGACCTGCGCGTGACGAAGTTGCCCCCGTCCAGATGCAGCACGTACGGTGTTTCCTGTGTTGTCTGGTTGATGTAGCCGGCCCTCCGGACCAGCCCGCCTTTCTGGCCCCCGTGTCAGCCACAGGGCTCGAGTTCGCCCCTGGTGTCCGTGACGGCCAGGACAGCGATCTCGTAGGGTCCGTCCGGCTGCTCGGCCCGCTGTACCACAGCGCAGCCCGCAGCGAGCATGACAACGAGTACTACGAGGAGAGTATTCCTAGTGAGAAACACGGCTACCTCCTGAAACCACCATAGCTGTACCGGGAAGTCCGAAACTCAACCTGCTCAATAGACATTACATCATAACATGGTCCCCAAGGAGGCGCAAGACGGCTTTCCGAAGGGCCTTTCACGACCTCCGCCCCCCAGACTCCACCCCTGGAAAGCAGGAACCCCGTGGACTGGCCACGGGGTCCCCAACGGAAATCTGTTTCATGACAACTGATTCGGACTACCTGTACAGGGCCTTGATGCCACCCCAGGTGGTGTCCTCGACCGGGCTGCCGCAGGGGCACACTTCGGGTTCGGGGCTAACGGCCCCACCGACGCTACCGTGACCCGCGACGCAGTAGAAGTCGACCACACCAGGCTCCTGGCAGTCAACGACCCAGCGCGGGTAGTCGACATGGTCCAGAA
>JBDRTQ010000455.1:0-3298 GCA_043823885.1 Candidatus Eiseniibacteriota bacterium
CGTTCCAACCGGAGCTTCCGGGCAGCGGAAGCAGATGGACCACTCCGATCAGGCTACCGGACCGGCCGAAAATGTCTTCCATGGCGCTCATGGCGGCTCCCGGGATCGCGCGCCGCCGACGGGCGCACGTGACCAGATGTGGCCGCCGCACGAGATCGCGGCCCTGAGACCATGAGCCCCGTGCGGCGGCGCTGCGTCAAATCCATCGTAGTCTCTAACTTCTCGTCAGGGACGCGACGGTCTTCTTGTCGAGCTTCTTTATTACCGCGAGCAACAGCTTCACGCAGTTGTCGTAGTCTTCCCTGTGCAACACGCCTACGTGTCCGTGTATGTAGCGGGTCTGAATCGCGAAGGTGATACAGGGCACGCCCCACTTGGCGAACTGTATCGTCCCGCTGTCCGTGCCGCCCCTCGTGAGGGCGGTCAACACGAACGGGATCTTGCTTTTCTTGGCGACGTCGATGACGAGGTCGCGCAGGCGCCTGCTGGGTATCGCGCTGCCGTCGAAGACCATGATGCCCACGCCCGCGCCGAGGCTCTCGCCGGACGCGTCGCATCCCGGGGTGTCCGTCGCTATCGTGACGTCGATGGCGAAGGCAACGTCCGGCTCGACCATCTGTGCGCTCGTGCGCGCGCCTCTCAGGCCGACCTCCTCCTGAACCGTTCCGACGCCGTAGAGGGTGTTCGGGTGGCTCTTGCCGACCTTGTTGAGAACGTCAATGACGGCCGCGACGCCGATGCGGTCGTCCCACGCCTTGGCCGCGTAGGTCTTGCTGTTGCCGAGGATCGTGAAGTCGGAGATCGGGATGATCGGATCGCCGGGGCGCACGCCCAGCTTCTTCTTGACGTCGAACTTCTCGGTCGCCCCGACGTCGATGTACATGTCGGCGATCTCGAGCACCTTCGTGCGCTCTTCCGGCTTGAGGATGTGGGGCGCCTTGGAGCCGATGACTCCGAGGAAGTCGCCCTTCGAGGTCCTGACCATGACGCGCTGGGAGAGCGCGACGTGCCCCCACCAGCCACCCACCGGCAGGAACTTGATGAAACCATCCTTGGTCACGTTCTTCACCAGGAAACCGATCTCGTCCATGTGCCCGGCGATCATGACCTTGGGCGCGGCAGCGGTTCCCTTCTTCTCAGCGATCAGGCTGCCCAGATTGTCGTAGCTGATCTTGGCCACGCCCTTGACGTGGGCAGCCATGATGTCGGCAACTTCGTCCTCGAACCCGGATATGCCGCTGGCCTCGGTCAGTTCCTTGAACATCTTCTCGGTCTTGTCCAATTGCCCCTCTCTTCCCGCTGTACGTCCGTTCCCTGCGCCGTTGCGTTGTGCAGGGCCGGAGCCGCTGGTGAACCTCGAGAATGGAGATGTTGTCGGGAAGTGATTCTAGCGTCACCTTGCCCCCACGTCAAGGCTGAGCCGATTCAGGGCCCTGCGGTCCCTGTGGCGGGCGTCAGGGGCCGTCAGGCACGTCTCTTGCAAAACGTTATAGGTTGCGGGAACTGATGGAACCGGATAGAATTCCTGGTCATGAAAAGAGCGGTTGCCGTCTGGTCGGATGATTGCCGGTCACGACAACCGCGGCCCCGTGAAGGGTGGGACGTTGGTCAATCTCGCGCTGATAGGAACCGGTGCCTGGGGACGGAACCTCCTCAGGAACTTCGCGCACCTCAAGGGCGCGCATCTCAGGGTATGCTGCGATCTCGACGGGGAACAGTGTGAGACGACCCTGAACGAGTTCCGCGGCATCCGCTTGGAGACTGACCCCGAGGCCGTCATGTCGGACCCCGACATTGACGCCGTGGCGATAGCCACGCCGGCCGTGACTCATTTCGAACTCGCCATGCGCGCCATCAAGGCCGGCAAGGACGTGTTCGTAGAGAAGCCGATGACGCTGACCTACGAGAACGCGGTCGAGCTTGTGGAGGCGGCGGACGCGGCCAAGCGCATCCTGATGGTGGGACACCTCCTCGAGTACCACGGCGCGGTGGCCAAGATGAAGGAGCTGCTCGACGCCGGCGAGCTGGGCAACCCGTACTACCTGTACTCGGAACGCTTGAACCTGGGTCGTATCAGGAGCGACGAGAACGCGCTCTGGAGCCTGGCGCCCCACGACATCTCGATCATCCTCCATCTCCTGGACGAAGAGCCCATCGATGTGGCGGCCCGCGGGGCGGCCTACATCCGCCCGGGGATCGAGGATGTCGTGTTCCTCTGGATGCGCTTCCCCGGCAACAGACTGGCTCATATCCACGTATCGTGGCTCGACCCACACAAGGTCAGGCGCACTACGATGGTCGGCAGCAAACGGATGGTCGTGTTCGACGACATGCAGGCCGCAGAGAAGATCAGGATCTACGACAAGGGCGTGGACCCGAACGGCAGATACGTGGGCTACACCGAGTCGCTGTCGATCCGTTCCGGAGACGTCCTCGTGCCCGCCCTTCACATGGGCGAGCCTCTCAAGCTCGAGTGCGAGCACTTCGTAGAGTGCGTGGCGAACCGCACGACTCCGCGTTCCGACGGCAGAGACGGCATGAGGGTCGTACGTGTCCTTGATGCCGCCCAGCGGTCGCTCAAGTCCGGCGGCCTGCCGGTGACGCTGGAATAGACCCGACTCATTATCAGGAAGCTGATCGAGCGGCGACGGCCTTCGGAGAAGGGTCCCCCGCTCCGAAAGGAACGCCACCATGGAACGCTACATCGATCCCAGCGCGCTCGTCGGCGAAGGAACGACGGTGGGCCGCTTCACGGTCATTGATTCGCAGGCGCTGGTGGGCGACGGATGCGTCATCGGACACAACGTCGTCATCCACGCCGGCACGGTCATCGGCGACAACGTGAGGATCGACGACGGTGCGGTCCTTGGGAAGCAGCCGATGAAGGCCGCCAACTCGGCGACGACGGGCGACGCGGCTCTGCCTCCCGCCATTATCGGCGACGGCTGCATTATCGGAACGTCGGTGGTGATCTACGCCGGGTGCGAGCTGGGGTCCCAGGTGCTCGTCGCCGACATGGCGTCGGTCAGAGAGGACGTGACGGTCGGAGACTTCACCATCGTCGGCAGGGGTGCGACGGTGGAGAACCACTGCACGATAGGACGGTACTGCAAGCTCGAAAGCGAGTGCTACGTCACAGCGTACTCAAGCCTCGCCGACCGCGTCTTCGTGGCCCCGGGCGTGGTGACGTCCAACGACAACTTCATCGGCAGGACGGAAGAGCGCTTCAAGCACTTCAAGGGAGTGACGGTCGAACGGGGCGGGCGGATCGGCGCCGGCGCGGTCATTCTGCCGGGGA
>JBDRTQ010000456.1:0-3038 GCA_043823885.1 Candidatus Eiseniibacteriota bacterium
GGACTTGCCGGCGCCGTTCTCGCCGACGATCGCGTGGATCTCCCCGTCCGCAACATCGAGGTCCACGCTGTCGTTTGCGAGGACGCGCGGGTAGCGCTTCGTAATGCCTCGCATCTGGACCGCGTGGCGTTCCGGCATGAAAAGGGCGTCTCCCCTCGAGAAGCGTACGCGTCTGCTGATCGCCGTCGCGCGCCCGGGGCGGGCGCCGCGCCGTTCGCTCTGACCTGCTACTCCCTCGGCACCGACACGGCGCCGTCGATGATCTTCTGTCTCGCCTCTTCGACCGCCGCCAGCATCTCTTCGGTCAGGAGGGCCTCGTTGTACTCGTCGACGGCGTAGCCCACGCCATCATCGGCGAGGCCAAACTCCCTGAACCCTCCCTGGAACTGCCCGTCTACGACTGATTTGACAGCCATGAACACGGCATTGTCCACCCTCTTTACCATGCTGGTCAACACGTTCCCGGGGGCCATGTAGTTCTGATTCGAATCGACGCCTATCGCCTGTTTGTTGACCTCGCGCGCGGCCTCGATCACGCCGTTGCCTGTGCTGCCGGCCGCGTGATAGATGACTTCGGCTCCGCGTCCGAACTGCAGGAGCGCGAGTTCCTTCCCCTTCGCGGGATCGGCGAACGCCTGAGGTGTCGTTCCCGCATAGGCGACCGTCACGGAGACCGCCGGATTGGCGTACTTCGCGCCGGCGACGTAGCCGGCCTCGAACTTGTGGATCAGTGGGATGTCCATGCCTCCGACGAAGCCGATCCGCCCGGTCTCGCTGAACAGGCCCGCGATGACGCCGACCAGGAACGAGCCCTCTTCCTCCCTGAACCGGAGGCCGGCCAGATTCGGTGGAAGCACCTCCCCAGGCCTGGCGTCGAAGTCCACGCACGCGAACTTCACGTCAGGATAGTCGACCGCGACCTTCCGCATGGCATCGCTGAAGAGGAAGCCGACGCCGATTATGACGTCGTACCTGGCCTGGGCGAGTTTCCTCAGACCGGTCTCCCTGTCGGCGTCCTGCCCGGGCTCGAACTCCGTGTGCTCGACCTCGAACTGGTCCGCCGCGTGGAGAAGCCCCCTGTAGGCGGAGTCGTTGAACGACTTGTCGCCCTTCCCACCGACATCGAACACCATTCCGACCCTGATGACACCCTCTGCGCCGGCCGGCTGCTCCGTGCTGCAGCTCACGAGCACGGCCCCAATTGCCAGGACGACCAGGAACGCTATCGACCGGAGCGCGATGATCCTGCTCATGACTCTCCCCTTCCGTTACTGCCGCGCCGACGCGATGCCGACGTCATCCGGGACGCCACCCGCGCCCGCGGTCTCGTCCGAACCGAGTATCTGCCCCAGTGAACCGTCCAGACGGGCCCGCCGCATGAGAACCAGAAAGGCGCCCAGGCCCAACAACATCACGAGAGAACCACCCTTGAAGATGAAGTCAAGCCCGAAGATGCCCGCGAAGAAACCGCCCCCCATAGGTCCCAGAATCAGACCCATGCTCATCCCGCTGTTGAACACGGCCATGACCGTGCCCATCCCATTGAACTTCCGCCCCGCCATGGCCGCCATTCCTATGGCGGCTGGGAATCCTATCGCGGCGACCACTCCCGTCGCGATCTGCAGGAAGACGAGGTGTGTGACCGTCCTGCAGTACGGAATGGCGAAGATTGCCAGAGCGCTCCCCAACATACCCACCACCATGAGGAGCGGTTTGCTCACGCGGTCGGCGAGCCGGCCGAACGGAATCTGCAGGAATCCTGCGAGCAGGATGTGCGTCGCCAGCAGGACTCCGATGACAGATATCGACGCGCCTCGCGACTCGGCCACGAACGGAAGGAACGGGACGACCAGGCCTCTGCCGAACGCAACGGTCGTGCGGAAGACAATGAGGGCGATGACCACGCCGTGGCCGAGAACACTCGAGACCGGAGCCCGGCTGGCCCACCTCTCCTTGTGGATGCCGATCTCGGGAAGGAAGATGAGGACCATGAGGAATGCGACGGCGCTCAGTATGCCCATGACGTAGAACGGGACGGTCATGCCGAACCGTTCGGCGAGCGGTCCTCCCAGAAGCGGACCGATGCCGAAGGCGGTGAACAGGGAGACCGTGAAGGTCCCCATGAACGAGCTCTCCCTGCCCTCGGGCGCGATGTCCCCGATGTAGGCCTGAGCTATTGGAATGACCATGCCGGCAGACGCGCCGTGGAGCGACCTGACGAGAATGAGTTCCCCCGCGGTCGAGGCCCAGATGTAGAGCAGAGAGAATCCGGAGAACGCGGCGAGCCCAAAGGCCAGGAAGGCCTTCCGCCCAAGCTTGTCGGAGAGACGTCCGATGAACGGGGTCAGAAGGAACCGCGCCATCGCGAACCCGGAGAAGATCATCCCGAGCTGGAGGCCCGACGCGCCCAGGTCGCGCGCGTACAACGGCAAAAGGGGACCGATGAATCCGACCCCCATTGTAGAGGCGAAAACAGCCATGAAGAGAACGATGTAGGCACGCCTGTGCATGCGTTCTCCGCGTTCGGGTGCGGTCGGGCGCGGGACGCGCGTCACGCCTCGGTGGGCGGACCACGACCGGTCTCGACCGGGCGGATCGCTGGTGCCTAGACGAAGAGGCTCGTCAGTTCGAAGGCGTCGACGTCGACGAGACCCTTGTCGGTCAGCTTGAGCGATGGAATGACCGGCAGCGCCAGGAACGACATCGCCATGAACGGGTCGTCGATGCGCGAGCCCAGCCTCCGCGCGGCCTTCCTCACCTTGTCGAGCTCCGCGACGACCTCGCCCAGGGTGCCCTCGGACATCAGGCCGGCCACGGGAAGCGGCATTCCCGCCAGGAGCTTCCCGTCACGCACTACCGAGAGGCCGCCGCGCATTTTGGAGATCTCGACGACCGCCGCCATCATGTCGTCGCTCGACGTCCCGATGACAACGATGTTGTGCGAGTCGTGCGATACGGAGCTGGCGTTTGCGCCCTTCTTCAGCCAGAATCACCTCACGAGACCGAGTCCGTTGTTGTCGCTGGCGAGGTGGCGATCA
>JBDRTQ010000457.1:0-2348 GCA_043823885.1 Candidatus Eiseniibacteriota bacterium
CCTGGAGAATCGGAACCTCGGTCAGGGTTGCGAAGTACATGAAGGCCCCAGCGACCGACGCGAACAGATTCGCACCGAGCGAATTCCCACCGACCGCTCGACTGACCCAGACGGACGGGATCAACCCCTCGTTTCCGGGACGACCGAGCAGGAGCCCTGCAATGAGCACTCCGACGAAGAGCAGCGGCAGGATCTGCTTCGCGAAGCCCCAGGTCGACTCGAACCACTCCCCCGACTCGTCGTCGCGGGTACTAATGACCAGAGACAATCCGATAACACCCGCCGCGAAGGCCAGCAGTGGGGACCCCGGCATGGCGATGGCGAGAATCGCAACCGGTACCGCCGCGAGAAGCACCTTGCCGACCGGCACCTTCAACCACCTCACCAGCACTGCGGCCAGTCCCACGGCCGCGGCGGACGTGACGACCCACTTCGTGGAGTAGATGGCGTGCCACGCGCCCTGCCCCTCCGCGGACCTGCCCCAGTTGGCGAAGACCAGGATCATCACCATGAGCGCGAAGAACACGGCGTTCTGCCACAGGGGACGGACAACCTCGGGCTCCGGCATCGTAGCCTGGACTTCGGCCTTCGCGAGCTCCTCCTTGCGGAAGATGAGGTGCATCGCGAGACCGATGACGACGCTGAAAGCGACAGCTCCGATCGCGCGCGCGGCGCCCAGCTCCGGGCCCAACACGCGGGCCGTCAACACGATAGCCAGAACATTGATGGCGGGACCCGCGTAGAGGAAGGCGGTCGCCGGCCCGAGCCCGGCGCCCATGCGATAGATCCCGGCGAAGAGCGGAAGAACCGTACAGGAACACACGGCGAGAACAGATCCGGATATCGAGGCCACTCCGTAAGCGAGCGCCTTGTTGGCCCTCGGCCCGAGGTACTTCATCACGGAATCGCGCCTGACGAATACGGAGATGGCTCCGGCGATGAAGAACGCGGGAATGAGACACATGAGCACGTGCTCGCGCGCGTACGATCGCAGAAGGTGCAGTGACTCCATGACGGCGTTGTCAAACCGCGCGCGGCCGGCCGGAAGGTAGAACGCCACGAGGAAGATGGCGGCCATATAGAGAAGCACCTTCCACTCACTCTTCCATCTCATGCGGTTGCGACTCCCGTTGAGCCTCGCCTACGAGGCGGTGATGATGAGATAGACGCCGCCGAGCATGACCAACGCCCCGCAGACGCGTTTCAGAATGACCGCGCCCTTCGACCGTTCGGTCCAGTTCAGGTAGCGCTGGACGACCTCGGTGAACGTCCCCGCCAGCACGAGCACCGAGGAGTGGCCAATGCCGTAGACCAGGATGAGGGCCATGGCGTAGACCGGGTTGGTCCCGGCCACGTTCAGTGTTACGCCGAGCATCGGCGCCATGTAGGCGAACGTGCAGGGACCGACCGCCACTCCGAACACCAGGCCCAGCACGAACGCCGCGAGGCCTCCCCGCCGCTTCGTCGAGACGCCCCCGGGGCTCGACCACGACATCGGGATGACGTCCATCAGTGCCAGGCCCACGACGAAGAAGATGATCGCGACGGCGTAGTTCCCGTACCGCCCGATGTCTCCGAGCATGCGTCCGGCGGCGGCAGTGATGGCGCCCACGGCCGCTATGGTGATGAGGATGCCGGTGGCGAAGAGCAGTGACAGGACGAAGGCGCGTCTCGTCGAGATACGTCCCTGGCCGTCAACGAACCCGACGATGAGCGGGATGCTGGCCAGGTGGCACGGACTCAGCACGACGCTGAGTATTCCCCACAGGAACGACGCTCCGAGCGCAACAGCGGGCGCGCCCTCAACGGCTTTCGTCAGCGCAGCGAACAGCTCTCCCACGAGTCAACCTCCTGGGCGGCCCCCGAACAGGGCCGCTCTCACCGCGATGTCTCTATTCCTCGAACACGTACCCGAGTTCCTCCCAGGCGGCGAGCATGTCCTCGCGCGAGAAGAAGCCCTGGTGTCTGAAGAGCTCGTTGCCCTGCTCGTCGAGATAGATCTGCGTCGGGATTATCCTGACCCCGTATTCGCGGGCCAACGTCGCGTCCTCCTTCACATTCACGAAGCGGACGTCGAATTGCCCGGCGAAGGTCTCACGCATCTCGTCGAGTATCGGCGCCATCGCCTTGCACGGCACGCACGTGGTCGAACCGAGATCCAACAGGACGGGCAGGCCCGTCTCGTCGGCCGCGGCAGCGGCGACGGAATCCAACTCCGCTGCCTCAGTCTCCGCCGACCGAGATCCTTCACCCGACTCCCCTCCGCATCCCGACACGCCCAGACATAGGACAACGACAGCAGCGAGCGCCAGCCCGGCCGCTACTGTGGCGCTTCTTCTACCTGGTGC
>JBDRTQ010000458.1:0-9840 GCA_043823885.1 Candidatus Eiseniibacteriota bacterium
GGCCTTGCGGGCCGGGTAATAGCCGAAGAAGACTCCGACGGCGCCCGCGAACCCGAAGGCCATCAGCACTATGTCGGGCCTGACTATGGTGGTCATCCCGACGGCGCGATTCAGGATCGTCGCCACCGTGTACGCAAGAACCACCCCGATCGTGCCCCCGAACAGGCTGAGCACCACGGACTCGGTCAGGAATTGCGCCATCACGTCACTGCTTCGCGCCCCGACGGCCAGCCTGATGCCGATCTCGCGCGTCCGCTCCGTCACCGAGACCAGCATGATGTTCATGATCCCTATGCCGCCCACGAGCAACGACACGGCGGCGACTCCGCCAAGGAAGAGCGTCATCACGCGCTGCGTTTCCGTGGCCGTCTCCATAAGCTCGGCCTGGTTCCGCACACGGAAGTCGTCCTCTTCCTGAGGCTCGAGCTTGTGGGAAGCTCGGAGCGCAGCGGTCATCTCTTCAATGGCCGGTTCTGCGTCCTCCGAACGCGCTACGCTCGAATAGATGCGGTCGATGTGATCACCACCCGCCAGACGGTAGAGAACGGTGGTACTGGGCGCGAGTATGATGTCGTCGTAGTCCGAGCCGAACGGGCTCTGCCCGCGCGACTCGAGCACGCCTATGACCTTGAACGGTGTGTTCCGGATCCGGATCCTCTCCCCCACGGGGTCGCCGTCCGGGAAGAGGTTGTCGACAACGGTCTTGCCGAGGACCGCGACCTTGCTCTTTGCGCGAACGTCCCTCTCGGAGAAGAACTCACCGGACGCCAGCTTCCAGCCACGGATCTCAGGATAGGACGGGTCGACGCCCTCGACGGACGTGCTCCAGTTGCCGACGCCGCCGATGACCTGCCCCCCCGACCGCACCACGGGCGAAATGCCATTGAGCAGCGTGGTCCCCTCGCGGAGAGCCTCCACATCGTCGAGCGTCAGACGGGGCCGCGATGCGGCTCCCTGACTGACCCCGTGCACCTGTCCCCACGCCGGGAAGACCATGATCATGTTGGCGCCCAGAGACTGTATCTGCGCCTCGACGTCGGCCTGGGCGCCCGCGCCCAACCCGACCATGACGATGACCGAACCAACGCCGATGATGACACCAAGCGAGGTGAGAACACTCCTCATCCTGTTCTTGAGGATGCTCCTCATCGCCACTCTCAGAAGCCTGCGCGCCCTCTTCATCTGCCTCCACCCCCTCCCCGCTCCTGAGCGTCGTCGCCAGGCGTGTCGTCCACGACGGGCATCTTCGCGAGATCCTCTCGGGCGTTTCTCCGGTTCGTCACGGGGCGGTCGCTGGTGATGCGCCCGTCGCGAAGTATGACCACCCTCTTCGTGTAGTTGGCAATGTCCGGCTCGTGAGTAACGAGGAGGATCGTAATGCCCTGGTCGTTCAGCTCCTGGAAAACCGTCATCACGTCCACGGAGGTCCGGCTGTCGAGGTTGCCGGTGGGTTCGTCGGCGAGGATGATGGCAGGCTCGTTGACCAGGGCGCGCGCAATGGACACTCGCTGCTGCTCGCCGCCGGACAGCTCACTCGGCTCGTGGTCGATGCGGTCACCCAGGCCAACGCGCTCGAGCGCGCGTATCGCGTTGCCCCTCGAGTCCTCGATGCGCCCGGAGTGATCGTAGAAGAGGGGAAGCTCGACGTTGTCCACCGCGGAGGTTCGCGGCAGCAGGTTGTAGCCCTGGAACACGAAACCGATGCGCTGGTTCCTGATCTCGGCGTACTGGTCGCGGCTGAGCTTGCTGACGTCGGCGCCGTCCAGGAAGTAGTCGCCGGACGTTGCCGCGTCAAGGCAACCCATGACGTTCATGAGCGTCGACTTCCCGGAGCCCGACGCGCCCATGATGGAAACGAACTCGCCGCTCTCCACCTTGAGGTCAACGCCGCGCAGCGCGCGAACGAGGACCTCGCCCATGCGATACTCCTTGGTGATGCCTCTGGTCTCGATGACGGTTCCCATATTCGCGCTAGCCCCGCCTTCTTCCGAACGGACTCGTGGCCAGCGGGTTCGAAGGACCGTTGTCCTCCTCGGGCTCGTTCACGCTCGTGATGACCTGCATTCCCTCTTCGATTTCGTGACCGCGCACGACCTCGGTCATGCGCCCGTCGGTCACGCCCTTCGTGATGCGCGAGACGGCCAGTCGGTCCTTGTCGTCGAGGTACCATAGCATCGCGCTCGTATCGTTGGAGCCGCCGCTGAAGGACATTCCACCCATGCCGTTTGGGGAACCACCCGTTCCTCCCGCACTTAGGCCGCCTCCCGCTCCCCCGCCGCGACGCGCCATCCGCTCCTCCATCGCCTGACGGAGGGAATCCGGCATCTCGGCCATACGCTCTTCAATGCCCTCGCGCATCTCCGTGAACATCCTGGGTGTGGCACGAAGCCTCAGCGCCGCGTTGGGAACCATGAGCACGTCGGTGCGCTCGTCGATGAGGAAGTCCGTAGTCGCGGTCATGCCGGGATAGAGCAGGCTCCGGTCGTTCGGGGCGTCCACGACAACCGTGTACATCACGACGTTCTGAACCGTCTGCGGCTGCAGCCAGACCTGGCGGACGACGCCCTCGAACACCTCGTCGATGTAGGCCTCGACCGTGAAGCGAACTCTCTGCCCCTCCCGTATCGCACCGATGTCGCTCTCGTCAACGAGCGCGTGTATCTCCATCTCGGAGAGACCGTCCGCGATCACGAACAGCGTAGGCGTGGAGAAACTGGCCGCGACCGTCTGGCCGGGCTCGATGTTCCTCATGATCACGGTGCCGTTGATCGGCGAGCGGATCACCGCGTACTTCAGATTGGCTCGGGCCCGGTCGTGCGCAGCCTCGGCGGAGAGCAGTCCGGCTCGGGCCGTTTCCATGGCGGTTCTGGTGTCGGAAAGCTGAGCATCGCTGATGAGGTCGTTATCGTTAAGCTGCTTCTCACGGTCGAAATCGCGAACGGCCTGGTCGCGAAGGGCATGCGCTCTGATGAGCCCTGCCCGGGCGTCACGCACGGAGGCCGAGAGCATCGTCGTGTCCAGAACGGCCAGCACCTGGCCCGCCCTTACAGGCTCGTTGTAGTCCGCGAGTATGCGGGCAATCGTGCCAGAGACCTGCGTGCCCACATCCACGGTCCCGACCGCGCTCAGAGTCCCCGAACTGGAGATGATGTTCTCGATGTCCCCGCGCTCGACCTCGGCAAACTCGTAGAGCCCCGACTGCTCGGGTCCGTCCCTGCCAACGAGCTGCCACACAACGACCGCTGCCACGATGACCAGAGCAGCAATGACTATGAACTTCTTCATGTTCGACTTGACCTTTCCGTCTTCTCCACTCGGGCAACTCTGCGGATGCCGCTCCGCAAGAGCAAGGAATCGAGTACCTCAGTTCCATAAGACTACGCCACCGGGGCGGCGTTATCAACGCGAGTCGTGCGTCTGTCTTCCGTTTCGCTCTCCCGTTTCGGGCTCGAGGCGCTCTTGAAGTGCGCAGTTCTTTCGCACCTGCGGGAGCACGCGTACAAGAAGAGGCCCCCGGGAATCCCGGGGGCCTCCGTCTGCCTCCTGCTCGGTCCGGTCCTGAGATCCGGACGCAGGACTACTTGACCAGCAACATCTTCCTCGTCATCTCCGTTTCCGGAGTGACCAGCTTGTAGAAATAGACGCCGGATGACAGCTCATGTCCGCTGTCGTCGCGGCCGTCCCAGACAACCTCGCGCCGGCCCTCAGGCTCGAATCCATCGACGAGGCTGCGAACCAGCCGCCCGCTGACGTCGTAGACCTCGATCAGGACGTCGGAGCCGCCGGTCGGTACCTCGTACTGGATCGTCGTCTTCGGATTGAACGGGTTCGGGACGTTCTGGTGCAGCCCCGACCGCTCGCGGATCGTCTGGTCGACGCCCGTACCGTAGTTGCTCCGGAGGGCGAACGCCAGGTCGATCGAGCGCGGATACCACTGATGGCCATCCGGGTAGATGAGCTCATACCAAGGTCCGACGTAGGGCTCGTTGCCGGTGCCCCAGACCGCGTCATCGTTCCAATGGTCCACCGATGTCTTCCAGCCGAAGTAGGCGTCGATGTCTGCCGGCTCCGCCTGGAGATCGAGCCAGTACACTACCGGCCTGTCGGGCATGCCTATCTGGTGGAAAGCCTCCTCAGGCGGCATGTTGAAGATGTAGTGCCAGCAGGTCCAGTCGGCCGGGAACATGTAGAACTCCGGCGGGTTCAGCCAGCCTTCCTCGATCTGTTCCGCCCACACCTCGGCAAGGAACTCCCCGGGATAGAACTCCCTCAGCCACAGCAGCTCGCCCGGCCTGCTGTAGTAGCCGGTCAGCGTGTCGGCCGGTATGTCCTCGTGAATGCTGAGGGTGAACTTGACAGCCATGGGGTCATCACTGAACGGCAGATAGTCACCGAGCCACGAACCCCAGATGTGGATCTCGTCGACGCGCCCCGGCTCAGTGCACTCCCAGTCGTCCGCCAGGATGAACGGAAGCGTGGCGTTGACGTCGATGCCCGTGATGTCGAGGTCGGGGTGCTGCATCCACTTCCAGACCTCGTCCTCGGTGATGGTGATCTCGTAGTCCTCGACCTCACCATCCGGAGCGCCGCCAAACTCGCTGAGCCCCCCGACGGTGCTGTACCGGAACCGCGCGTAGGTCGTCAGGCCGGCCGCGCCGGACGCCGGAACCGGTATGGGGACGGTCACCGTGCCACCCGGGTGCGGGAAGCTCGTGAGCACCTGCTCGCCCGCCCAGCTTCCGTCGCCGTTCCAGTCGAACCAGGCATCAATGAAGCCACCCACAGAGGTGGTGATGTCAACGTTCGCCGTTCCGCCAGGCGTGAACGGCGTGAGGAAAGTCACACCGTCCTCGTCGTCGTTCCCGTCGTTGTCATCACCGGTGGCGTTGGCGTTGGGCTGGCCGTCGGTCTCAGCGTCGATGCTCGCACCCATGAAGATGCCGGGGACGATCAGGTGGTTGGCGCCCACGCTGGCTGCCAGAGTCGGATACGAGGGATCGGGAGCGTCGCCCCAGTCAAGCTCGTCGTGCTGCTGCTCACCCGTGATGACGAACGCGAGGTCGATCGACTGACCCCACATATAGTGCTGCGTCGGGTAGATGAGTTCGTACCACGGTACGAAGTAGGGCTCTTCCCCAGTTACCCAGACCGCGTCGTCGTTCCAGTGGTCGAGGGAGGTCTTCCAGCCGAACCAGGCCTGCCCGTCGTGCGGAGTGGCCTGCACGTCGAGCCAGTAGACGATCGGGTTATCGGGAGTGCCGTGCTGGATGAACGCCTGCGCTGCGTCGAGGAAGAAGTTGTACTGCCAGCAGACGTGGTCGCCCGGGAACTCGTAGGAATCGGGCGGCTCCATCCAACCCTCGTCGATTCCCGCTTCCCAGACCCGCGCCTGGAACTCGCCTGCCGCGCCGTCGAACTGCATGTACCACAGCACTTCTCCGGGCCTGCTGTAGTCGATGCCGCCCGTTCCCGCGGGGATGTCCGCGTGAATGCTCAGAATGAACGAGACAGCGTTCGGATCCATGTCGAAGGGAAGATAGTCGTGGTACCAGGACCCCCAGATGTGGATGTCCGTGATGGGACCGGTCTCGGTGCAGAGGAAGTCGTCTGCCAGAATGTAGTAGGGGAAGGACGTGTTGACGTCTATCCCCATCGGGCTGAGGTCGGGCAGCTGGACCCACTTCGCCGGATCCTCCAGATTCCAGTCCGCCGCTGCCGGAATCGCCAGCGACATGATGACTGCAAGCACGATCAGCTTTTTCACTCTCCTAGCCCTCCCCGCATCTGTGGCGAGACGTTCGCGCCTCACCGGGACCAAAGAGCTGTATCGAAGAACCTCCGGTGCTCCCGCTGTTCCATCGCCTCCTTCCAAGGACGCTCTCTACGGCCGCAACGAGACGATCGCAGGAGCCTCTGTTCGGTTGAATTGCCTCCATGTTTCACGACTGACAGTCAAGCGACAGCACATGATACCACAAATCCCGCGCTGTCGCAAGGACATTGCGCCCCCGCGCTTTGCTTCCGGGTTCCCCGGCCGCGCGCGCGGCCGGGGTCCGGTGGCTGCGGAGTGCCTTCGGTACAGGGGGGTACCTGTACAGGTAATACAGCCGAGGCACACTGGAAGTTGGAGGAAAACGAGAGCCGATACAAGCGCCCCTCAGCCGGAGACCTCGCACGCCAGCGACGGGATCGAGAACCCCAGCCCAGGCAGAGCATCTCCGTCGAAGTCAAGAAGAGTGAGGTTCTCGTACGGGTTGCCCGGACCGCCCGGCACTGTCAGGTAGCCGGGTTCCCAGTAGATGACGCCGTCACCCAGTCCGTCAGGAACTCCATCCACGATGGCCAGCAGCTCCTCGAGAAAGGCCTCCTGCCCCTCGGGAGTCGCGTCGTACCCGGCGTGCAGGTCGTCTGGTGAGTCGACGAAGTTCCCGGTCGAATCGTTGCCCTCGAGCGTCCACGGATACGCGGTCTCGGCCACCACTATCCCGCGGCCGTAGCGCGTCGCCAGGTCGTGCATGTTCGCCCGGAGTTCGTTCAGCGTGCCGCGCCACCAGGGGTAGAACGAGAGTCCTATCATGTCGAAGTCAACGCCCTGCTCGACCAGGCCATCGAAGAACCAGCGGCAGACTCCGTTGCTGCGTCTCCCAGGCGCCCCCGACATGCCCCTCATCCCAGAGCATGCCGCCGGTGATCTCGTTCCCGATCTGGACGTAGTCCGGCAGGACCCCCTCGTCGCGGAACCGTCTGACAACCGCGTTCGTGTAGCCGTAGACCGAGTCTACCCGCGCCGGGAACGCCAGCACCTCGCACGGCTACCAGGTCGGACGCGGCGTCGAAGAGCCCGTGGCCAACCTGAGTGGACATGTCGACTCTGAAGATGATATCGGTTGCGAGGGAGGTTCCGCATACGGCGAGCAATGCGGCGGACGTCAGGCAGATGGCGGGCGGCGCGTAGAGTGGTCTCTCGACCCGTCTCATGCCTCTATCATACCACATGTGCGGCCGGACGACGGACGCGGCCATGACCGGCGCCGCACCTCGAGCGTCTCCGACCTACTCGGTGGGCTCAGTCCTTGTGCGTGCCCTCGAACGATTCCGCTGCCTCTTCCTGAGCGAACACGTTGGACTGCCCCCACACCAGAGGCACGTGCGAGATGACGTGGCGCGCTTTTCCCACCGGCGACTTGGGGATCTCCGCAACCCGCTCGACGCGCACCTCCACCTCCGGTCCGATCCGCCTGCGGAAGTACTCCTTGACCCCATCGCGCTCTCTGTCGCTCACGGGGTTCTCGGTCACGACCACCATCCTTATGAGGTCGATGCGCTCCTGTATCACCTGCCAGTCGCTCACGCTCTTGAGCATGCGCACAGACCACCCCACGTTCCGCCCGGCCATCATCCGGCCGTCCGGCAGCACGACGACGTCGTTCGCGCGAGAGGCCAATCCATCGAGCATCGAGAGCGAGCGCCCGCAGGCGCACCGCCTGTCCGAAACCGCGCCGATGTCGCCGCATGCGTAACGAAGGAGCGGCATGGCCCTGTTGTGGAGAGAGGTCCCAACGAGGAGTCCCGTGGTTCCGGTCGGAACCGGATGGCCATCGCTGTCCACGACCTCAGTGACACCGTACTCGTCATAAAGGTGGAGGCCGTCGTGCTCCTCACACTCGGTCGAGAACACCACGCGCTCGGCCTGACCGTAGGCGTCGAAGACGCGGGTCTGGAACCGCTCCTCGATGACTCGGCGTTGTTCGCTGAGAAGCGGCTCGCCTGTGGTGATAACGCACGTGAGCGGCAGGTAGTCGTCCCTGTCTTCCAGGAATCGAGCGAGAATGTAAGCAGCTGAGGGGTACGTCTCGAGGGACTTCGCCCCGAATCGCCGCAGCTCATCCATGTAGTAGGGCAGGTTCTCGTCGCTCATGTGCAGGGTCGACAGGCGCACCTGATTCCAGGCGGGATTGTAGCGCCAGAACGGGGGTCTCTTTTGAGTAGGGGGGACTGTCGGCTTTCCCTGCATCATCGCGATCGGCGTGCCCTGAGGAACACCCGTCCATCTCCTCATCCTCATGTAGCAGGCGTGGTTCATGATTGCGATCGACCGGTCCCAGTAGACCGTCAGTGGCGAGCCGGTCGATGCCGACGTCGCGACCGTCGTGAGTTCCTTCTTCTTGAACGCGTTCGAGAGAAGACGCGTACCCGCCGAGCGGACGTCCTCCTTGTGGAGCACGGGCAGCTTCGTAAGATCCTGGATGGTCGAGATGTCGGCGGGCTTGAGCCTTCGCTCGTCCATGACTTCGCGGTAGTAAGGTACGGTCTCGTATGCGTGGCGCACCATCTCGCGGAGCTTCGTCTCCTGGTATGCTCGTATCTCTTCCGGGTCCGACCGCTCCGAGGCTTCGAGGAACCGCAACAGCCCCTCGTACTCAGGGCCGGTCTGCAACTCGTAGACCTTGCGCCCGTGCCTGGCGACCAGAGCACTCTGAACAGAAAGCGGCAGGCTCCCATAGATCAGATGCCGGAAGTACCAGCGCGTCAGCGTCGCGTCCCACTTACCGAGCCCCATTCCTCAGAACCTCTCTCCTCCGGCCGCACTCGGGCGGCCCTCCACGCCGAAACACGAGGGCAACTGGGAGTAGCTTGCAAGAACGGGACCGGTCAACGCAGAGCGCCGCTGACGGGGCCATGGGAGCGCGCTCCCGCCCATTCCGCTCAGGCGGTGGGACGACCGCTGCATTCGAATACCAGGTTCTCGCACAAGAGCCGCCTGAACCCGTCGGGCAGCCAGTGGAAGACCGGGACCCCGTGCCTGCCGCCGCCGAAGAGATGGCCCGAGACGGGCAGGATCTCGACGGCCCGGAACTCGCGCGCGAGCGCTTCTCTGATGGTGTCAGGTGAGTACTGGCGCAGGTGCGTGGGATCCTCGTGAAGCTCTCCGCAGAGGAAGCGCCAGCGATTGCGCAGACGAGTCGCGTTGGGTACCGAACCGACGAGTCGGCCGTCGGGCCTGAGGACGCGCCGGATCTCTGCCAGCGCCTGGTCCGGGAAGCGCAGGTGCTCCAGGACCTCGGTGCACACAACGACATCGAATGAGGACGGTGGAAACGGCAACGGCTCTGAGTCGACGTCGAGCCAGTGCCCCTCCAGGCCGAGTGTCTCCGTGAACAGAGCGATCGCGTCGCGGTCGACGTCGACGCCGACGACGTCGTTGCCCTCAATGTAATGCTGCGTGAAGCGGCCGGAGCGACAACCGACGTCCAGAACACGATTCCGCCTGCCCACCAGCCGCACGAGGGTGTCTCTGCGCTCGTCGTCACCGTGAAGGTGAGTGTACTTCCTCTTGCCGCTGTGATGCCGTTCGTAGAGCAGGGCAACCTGCTCCTTGGGTGTCGTGCGATCTCCCACGCGAGGTCTCCTCGGGACACTGGAACCGGACGACACGTCCGGCAGGATCACGGTGGACGACCTTACCACGACCGAACACTGGCTTCAACTGGGGCCGGGGGAAACGTGAGGGGCAACTGCCGGACCGGGCGGAGCGGTCGAGGCTGAGCGGCCGGGCCCGACCGAACGGTCAAGCCCGACCGTTCCGGGTCACTTCAGCAGGATCATCTTCACCGTCATGGCTTCGTCGCCCACGAGGAGACGACAGAAGTACACGCCCGATGCGACCGATGTGGCCCCCTGGGCCCGGCCGTCCCAGACCACGGCATGACGGCCCGCGGGGAAGCTGTCTGACGCCAGCGTCGCGACATGTCGTCCGCTGACATCGTGGATGGAGAGCTCAACGTCCGCCTCTCCGGAGAGAGAGAAGCTCATCATCGTTGTCGGGTTGAACGGGTTCGG
>JBDRTQ010000459.1:0-2783 GCA_043823885.1 Candidatus Eiseniibacteriota bacterium
ATGTATAGTGAAAGTGTGAGGTCGTGCAGCTGATAAGCCAAGAAGGAGGCAGGCATGGTCGACTAGCCGGAGCGAATCCCGGACGCTCCCCCCAAAAACACCGCTCGATCAACATCGACAAGGGGGTTAGCAGCCATGTCAGCCAACGCCATGACCGCTGAACGGCGGTTCGAAGCAGGACACCTTGGCCGCCTGCGCTGGGGCTTCCTGGCCGCCGTCGGCATCCACTTAATGCTCTTCCTCATTCTTCCCCATCCTCACTTCCAGCCCTACCGGTTGGCTGAGAAGGCCGTGACGCAACTGGTGGACGCACCACTGGCGTTCGTCATCCCTCCGCCGCCCAAGGAGATCCCCAAGCGGGATGTCGTCACTGCCATGGTGCCGAGCGACGAGCCAGGAGCGGAAGAGACCATACCCTCATCTTCACCTTGAGGTGTAGTAGTATGAGGTACGGCCATGAACCGGCCCTCCGAACGGGTCGCGTCTGCCACGGGCTTCGGCCCTCATGTCTCAGTCAACCTGATGAGTGCGGTGGTTGTCGTGCAGGTACTCCAAGCGGTGCGGACTTTCGTCCTTGGGCTCGTCTGGCATCGCCCCGACGACATGAAAGCGCGGTACCAATGGGGCAGGTCTCAGGCTACGCCACGGTCACGACGGCGCGCTGGTCATAGGCCGCAGCTGGCTCGCTGGCTTACCGTCGCCCGCCCTGGGCCGTCTCTGGTCGGTGTCAAGCTTCGCAGGAGGGTGCATGTGTCATCTGAGGTATCTGGTCGTGAGTGGCTCCCCAGGCGCAATGGGGGAGGCGCAGGGCGAGACATACCGGAACGAGATCCAGAATTTCGTGGCACGGAGGGTCGCTCACGCTGGCGAGTTCGTGCGCAAGTACGATCCGGGCAGGTCTCTCGATCGCAGCGAGGTCCTCGCAGCCGCAGAGGATCTTCTCGACTCACACAGGAACTACGACCGGGCGTTGTGGGATGAGTTCCGCGGCATCGCGCGAGGAGCGCATGTGTCCGAGGCAGAGCTCCTGGTGGCGAACGGGCTGACGGACATCCGCGATCTTGTGCTCTTCAGAGGTCTTGACCCTCGCGGGGATGCGAAGGGTACGACCGGCGAGCGCAACCGCCGCGATTCCGGCGAGTGCACCTCCTTCGGGGCCTCCGCCGAAGCATGTGGCGGTCACCCTATCATCGGTCAGACGTGGGACATGCATCCTGACGCCAGAGACTTCCTTCTCGTCGTTCGGCGCGAGCCCGCAGACGCACCGGCCACGCTGTCTCTGACCACGGTCGGGTGCATGGCTCTCACAGGAGTCAACTCCGAGGGCGTGGGCGTCTGCACCAGCAACCTGGTTCCCACCGACGCCCGGGACGGCATCTGCTACCTCTTCACGATCTCAAAGGCGCTTTCGGCCTCAAGCGCACACGCGGCAGCGGACATCATCGAAAGCACGCAGCGCCTCTCGGGACACGCCTTCATGGTGGCGGACGGCGCGGCCGTCCTCGATGTTGAGACGACGGCCCGCAAGGCAAGGCGCACCGAGCACGACAGCGGGGTGCGCGTACATTCCAATCACTACCTTGCCCCCGAACTCGGCGTTCTGGCCTTTGAGGGGGTCGACACGTCCTCATCACTGTGGAGAAGAAGCCATCTCGATGAGGCGTTCAGGCGCTCCGGGCGACCGGTGGACGAGAGTCTGTGCTGGGAGCTTCTGTCCGACGCCACAAGAGGAGATGGCGCAGTCTGCAACGAGGATTACGACGGACAGTACGGAGAGGTGGCGACGGCGGCGACCGTGGTCATCCGGCCGGAAGAAGGTGCGATCACCGCGTGTGCGGGCGGCGCCAGGCTGGGGGAGCAGCGCCGCTTCACCCTCAGTCGCACGTGACCGTGCCCGACGCTGACCTGCTGTGCCGCATGCTGTCAGCCCGACCGCGTGTCACGCGGGGACCATTCCTTGACGTTGCTGTCGTGGTACGGTAGTTTGGGAGTCTGACGTCTTGACGTTTGTGCCAGCAATGCTGTTCCACCTGCGGTTTTCCGGGTTTATGCGTGTCTACCCTCGCGAGCCGCTCCTGGTGAGGGGGAGGAATGCCTGATGAACAAGGCGTGATATTCACGCGACGAGCATCCGGTCTCGTTAGAGAGCTATCTTGGTTCGACGTTTTCGTCTTCGTAGTTGCGGGTCCTGCCGCCTCCGGTGTCATCTTCTACTCCGTTTCCACGGCTGCGGACTTCCCCGGTGCCAGCCTGCCGCTTGCGTTCCTTGTGGGTCTGCTCATCTTCTTCCCGATCACCCTGCTTGTGGCCCTTTCGTCCGCGACGATGCCGCGCTCCGGTGGCCTGTACATCGCCGTCAGCCGCGTGCTGGGGCCGACCATCGGATACCTGAGCGCCTGGCTGCTGTTCGTCGGCTACGGCATATCGAGCGGCGTCCTGAGCTACATCGTCATCGGGCTCATCGGTTCGGGCTTCTCGACGGCCGGCCTGGGGAGCGGCCTCGAAGGCTTGGTTCGAGTGGGAAGCCTGATGCAGACGCAGCTCTGGCAGACCGTGGGAGGCGCTCTCTGCGTCGTGCTCTTCTGGTGGATTGCCTACAAGGGTATTCGGAAGATGAAATCGATCATGAGGGCCATCTTCTTCATCCCGCTTGTGGCCACCGTGATCGCAGTCGTCTGGTTCTTCCTCTCCGGTGGCATAGAGAGCGTGGCCTCGTCCTTCAATCA
This sequence comes from Candidatus Eiseniibacteriota bacterium, assembly GCA_043823885.1. Lineage (GTDB taxonomy): Bacteria > Joyebacterota > Joyebacteria > Joyebacterales > Joyebacteraceae > JALGZG01. Next base: position 2,727 of record JBDRTQ010000459.1, read on the forward strand.
GGCCTGGGGCGCCGGCGCGTTCGAAGCGATCCAGGCCAGGGCCGCCGCTCTCGGGTG
>JBDRTQ010000460.1:0-5964 GCA_043823885.1 Candidatus Eiseniibacteriota bacterium
CGATTGCGCCGATCGCGCCAGTGCCGAGCTGGATCGGCGACCAGAGCTCGACGGGCGGGATCTGAGCGCACGAGGCGGCGCCGACCTTCCCACCGAACGTGCCGAACGCGAAGTCGGTGATCCCGTCCTGGTCGAAATCGCCGGCGGCGGGCGTCGCGCTGGCCGGGTTTCCCGCGGGGAGCGAGTATGACCAGATCATCGTCCCGCTCTCGTCCAACGCGATGATCTTCGAGCTTCCACCGAAGAACATCTTCGTCGCCAGAAGCACGACGTGATCTCCGTCGGAGTCAGCGTCGGCCCGCAGTGGAGAGCCGACGGGGTCGTCGGTGATCGCCTCCCAGATGATCTGTCCCTCAGGGCCGAACGCCGCCAGGCCCATGCGTCTGGTGGCTATTACCTCATTGACGCCGTCGCCGTCCAGGTCGCCTACGGCGGGAGTTATCTCGGGCCCGTAGTCGACGGGGGCCGTCGCCGGGTCGCTGACCCAGACGGTCTGGCCCGCTGGACCGAGCGCGCGAACGACGGCAGCACCCTCCATGAGGAACATGTGCGTTCCGGTTCCGGTGAGTCGCGCAACGCATGGCCCATACGCATCGTCGCCGACCTCCACCGGAAATCCCGCCACGTGCGGGTAGACGTAGACGTCGAAGACGGTGTTGTTGTTGCTCTCGTCGATCTCATCGATGGTCCCGTTCGGGTCGACCGTGATGTCGATCGTGTGCGCGCCGCCGGAGAGCGCGGGGATCACGGCCGTTACGCTCTCGGACGACCAGTCGCCGATCGTCGGGATGGTGATGTTCTGTGAATACGAGCCCGAGGCCGACATGTCAGTGACGCGGACAAGGACGTCCGTGGCCGCCTGTGCGCTCGTGTTTCTCACGGTGATGTCGACCGTCAGGTCGTCCCCGACGGACGGCAGCTCCGGGGCGGCGACGGTCTCGTGGGGCCTCGCCACCAGCTCAGGTCCGCTGGAAGGAGCCGTGTCCCATCTGTATATCAATGCCGGGTCGCCGAACAGATTGAAGTGCCGCGCGTAGTCCACGTTCCCGCCGTCCTGGATGTGGAGGAGCTTCGCGACGGCCATCGTCTCGCCGAGGAAGACGCAGTTCTCAGTGAACGCGGCGCGGTAGATGCTCTTGGTGAGCGTGCGGAACATGCCGCCGTCACTGGCTCGAGGCGAGGCAAGACACGCTACGGCGCCCTTTCCCGACGCATTGACGATCTGTTCCGCGAAGCAATCGTACGAGCCGGTCTGGTCGACCTCCGTGATGTTGTCATACCATCCGGTCATGCACGCCATCGACAGCACTATTGGGAGACGGTCGCCGTTGTCCATGGGCGGGATGTCGGTAGTGTCGATGACCTGGTACCACGAGGATATCCACCCGTCGCCGGCGTAGTTGACTATCAGGTGTCCGTCGTCGAAGGCGTCGACAACGTCCAGCGAGCAGCTGTGGTTGTTGTCGTAGTCGTGCCTGTAGATCCTGTCGACGGACCAGCCGTCCGGCATGAGGGCTTCGTACTCGTCGAACAGCGCGACGTAGGCGTCCTTTGTCGTGTAGAAGAGCCCGGAGACCAGAAGCGTGCTCTGGCGCCACGGCTCGTCGTCGGGAAGCGGCATGTAGCTCGTGCACTTGGCGACGACCGCGACCAGCTCATCCGCGTTGCCGACCGAAAGGCGGCCGATCATCACATCTTCGAAGTCGTCGTCGCCGCTGACGCACGCGTAGTAGTGGTCTGACGCGACCTCGGTCCCACCGTAGCCGTCGTAGGTCGGGATCATCACCGTGGCGTTGTCGTCGGCGTAGGCATCACCTACGAGAACGACAAACCCAAGATGCCCGTCTCCGAAGTGGGAGGCCGACTGCGTCTCGTACACGTCCTGGATGAAAGCGTGAAGAGCCTCGGCCGTGAGTTCAGCCAGGGCGGACGCGCCGACGACGCCGACGTTGAGGCCCAGATAGGATGCGTGGTGGCCCGCAAACGCCTGGAGGACCGGCGAGTAGTGGAACTCGTCGGCCACGACCAGAAGCAGGTCGATACCGGCCGACGCGCAGTCCTCTACGGAATTGCAGTAGGTCACGTCCGCGAAGCGCCTCTCTACGGACGAGGGGGGCTGCCACAGCGGGGACTCGTCGCCAGACGCGTCGTAGTTGAGGATAGCGCGCTCGCAAGCTCGGGTGAACGGACCTGCGTTCCTCGAGGTCGGTCCCCGTGCTCCCTGCGGAGTGACGACTATCTCGATGTCGCCGAAGAGACCCAGCCGCGCCTGTTCGGAACGAACACCGTCGGAGTCGATGGCCACGACGGCCACCGTCTGCTCCCGGATGCGGACGATGTCTTCGACGCGCGCCAGGCGAGAGGCCACGTCAGCAGGCAGATCGACGCCCGCGAGAACCACTCGCTCAACGGCGGCCGAGTCGCATTCCGGCAGGGCCACGAGCCTTCTGGAGGCGCCGGCCGTGCCGTCGCTCAACGGCGCCAGGTGCGACAGAAGCCGGCGCGCGTCAGCACTGCCAGCTTCCGGAAGGTCCGCGCCCGTGAGCGCTATGGTCGTGGACGCAGGCGCCCGCCACGCCGCGTGTGCGACCGTCGCACAGAGGCCGGCAACGAGCACGCCTGCAAGGAGGACAGGGATGAGCATCCAGGCTGAGGAAGGCCCCGCACGCCCCCCGCATCGAAAGATCATCAGTGCCGTCGTTTCTGTTTGGCGAAGCGCCGTTGCGCTGACTCATTGACGGGACGAGTCCCCGTACGGCAGTACGAGGACTCGTCCCGGATACATTGCGCTCGCAGCGCTCGCGGATCCGTACTAGTTATACAGAGCCTTGATGGCGCCCCAAGTCGCGTCTTCAACCGGCGTAGTGCAGTCCTCGAGCCACAGATACATGCCGTAGTTCCACGTCTCCGTGGTCGCCGGGCAACCCTTGAGGTAACTGCCGAAGTAGTTGCCCGTGCCGCACATGCCGTCGTATATGCCTTCACCGTTCCTGATGATGATAACGAGGCCGGAGAGGCTGCCGCTGCAGAACTCGTCTCCGTCCAGCACGCCATTGTTGTTCAGATCCTGAACCTGAATCTCCACCGAGCAGATGCCGGTCATCGACCCACCGTTGGTGTTGTCGACGATCGACAGGGCGTTCATGCCCTCGGCGCCATGCTCGACGTCGAAGTAGCCCTTCCAGAAACTCGGGTTGCCGGGCGTGTAGTTCGGCGCATAGAACGTACCCCAGATGTGCGCTGCCCTGGCCGTCGGATCGGTCGGCCAGCTGGCATCGGGAACCGTGATGGACCACGAACCGTCAACAATGTCGCCGCCCGGATCCATCGCTCCGCCGAACACCACCGGGCTGTCCATGAAGTCACCTGTGCCGACGCCATAGAACCAGACAAACGTCTCCTGGCCGTAGGCCGCGGTCGTAAGGGCCACAATGGCGAATACAATCAGAAGTGCGCGCATCGTCTTCTCCTTTGGCCTAGCCCTCTCGGGCGGTTACTCGAACACTCTCTCTGTTATCAATGACCGCAACACGCCTATCGGTACAGCGCCTTCATGGCGCCCCAGGTCGAGTCCTCGACCGGGCTGGGGCACGTGTAGGTCTGAAGCTGTCCCACGATCTGAAGGTCGTCCTTCATCGGCGGGTTGTGGAAGTTGAAGTTGCCCGAGCTGACCGAACCGTGCCCGCACGTGTTCGCGAAGTACCCCTGACCGAGAGCCGGGTTCACGCTGACCGTCGAGCTCATGTTCAGGTTGTCGTGCTTCTCCTGCTGCGAGAGGATCTCGTCCGCGTACCAGTCGCGCACCAGGATCGAGAATGTGATGTCACCCTCCAACACGCCCGCTGGAGACACCAAGTCGAACCGGAAGTGCGGAGTCGCCATCAGAGTCGCGCCGTTGAAGTATCCGGTCCAGCTCTCTGCGCCGGTCACGTCCAGGTAATGGCCTGCGAAGAATGTGTCCCAGATATAGTCGAACCTCGCAGTGCTGTCCGCCGGGTCGGGCCACATGGAGTCGTCTACGGTGATCTCCCACGAGCCGACCAGGCCGAACATGAAGTTCCCGCTGTAGACGATCGGGCTCTCCATGAAACTGCCGAGACCCTGCATGCCGACCATGTACGAGTCATCGGCTGCCGCAGTCTGCACAACGAGGAGCGCGAACGCGAGCACAACAACTGCGCACGTTAGCCTTTTCATGCCGTCCGTCTCCTTTCCCCTTGTCTTCCGCTCTCTTCTTTGGATCTCTCGTTTGCTCAGTGTCTTCTCGCGCCGCCAGTGTACGACTGATGTCCGGTGAGAGTGCCGGCCCCCGACCCGACACCTGCACACACTTGCCACACGCGCTCAAGTGAGCTCGGGTAGCGCTCCGAATATCACTTTCGCGTACTCAGCGGCAGGCTCCTACAATTCGCCTGTTAGTCTATAACAACTGCTGCCCGGCGTCAACCGGTTTTTCGTACAAAGCGCACAGGTTGAGACAAATTGAGCAGGAAATCAGACAGAATCTGCCTCGGCAGGCCAGTCTGAGAGAAGCTCCGGAAAGGTGGTATATAGCGCGATACGGCCACTTTGGGCACTTACGGGGAAGCCGGGGGTCAGGCTTGCCCTCTTTGTGTCGGGGACCGTTTCGGCTAGGATTGGGCTCGGCGAGCGTTTCGGATGTGGCAATGCCCGGTGGGTTCTCCGCCGGGCTGGCGCGCTCCAGGAAGCGGAGAGGGACATCGCTTGGCCGACAGAGGGAAGAGTGGGTCCGGAGAACCGGGAGCTCGACGTGGGGGCCCGGACGGCGGAACCCGTGCGCGGAGACAGATGCTCCTGATCGCGGGGCTCATCTTCTGCGTCGGCTGGGCACTCAGGCTGATATACGTCTCGCACCTGAGCAGAAGCCCGCTGGCGGATTTCCCTGTGCTGGACGAGTTGTATCACGTCGAGTGGGCGCGCGCCCTCGCGGCCGGAGATTGGATGGGGAGCACGGCGTTCTTCCGGGCGCCGCTCTATCCGTATCTACTCGGCGCCGTGTTCTCTCTGTTCGGGGAGAGCCTCGTCGTGGCACGCGTGGTCCAGGCGACCTACGCCGCGCTGACGCCCGTTGCCGTTTACTTCCTCGGCCGGCGAGTGTTCGACGAGCGCGCGGCGCGACTCGCTGCAGTCGTCGCTGCCCTCTACCCGTTCTTCATCTATTTCAGCAACGAGCTTCTCATAGTCTCGCTGATAGTCCTCCTCGATGTGCTGATGATCATCCTGTTTCTGCGCGCGGACGAGTCACCGACCGGCGGCCGGTGGTTCGGCGCCGGGTTAGTGATGGGGGTCTCGGCCATAGCAAGGCCGAGCGCGCTCGTTTTCCTCCCCGTGCTGTTCTGGTGGATGTTGTGGCGGGCCAGACACGAAGCCGCCGCGCCCCGGAGGCCTGCCGTTCGCCGCGCGTCGGGCGGAGCGTTTCGGGTCGCCGCGCTGCGGTTCGTGCTGGTCGCGCTGGGCGTGTCCGCGGCCGTGCTCCCGGTGACGCTGCGCAATTACGTCGTCGATCGAGACTTCGTTCCCATTGCCTCGCAGGGAGGCATCAACTTCTTTATCGGCAACAACGCTAGTTCGGACGGCGCATCAGCCGTGCTCCCGGTTCTCGGAGAATCGTGGGAGAACGAGGACGCCATACGCGTGGCCGAGTCCCAGGTGGGTGGAGAACTCAAGCCGAGCGAGGTGTCGGGCTTCTGGTACGGGAAGGCGTGGGAATTCCTGCTGGAGAACCCGGGGGACGCAGCGCGGCTCTACCTCAGGAAATTCGTGCTCTTCTGGGACAGCTTCGAGCTCGCCAACAACAAGGACATTTACTTCTTCGGTGGCATGTCGCCGGTGTTCCGGTGGCTCAGCTGGCTGGGCTTCGGGATCATCGCCCCGTTGGCCGCGCTGGGGGCGCTCGTCACCGCCAGACGGAACAGCGGCGCAATGCTGATATTGCTCTTCGTG
>JBDRTQ010000461.1:0-5354 GCA_043823885.1 Candidatus Eiseniibacteriota bacterium
GCATGATCCTGGAAACGTGGGGCCATTCCCAACGCGGCCGCAGGCGGGCCCACTCGAAAATACTGATGGTGCTGGCCGTGTTCCTTGCGGCGTGCGCCCTGGTCACGGCGGCGCGTGCCCAGGACGACGATCCGACAGGGGCCAATGAACCGGTCCCGCGGTTCGGCGTCGACACGCCGCCGGGGCGGTGGTTGCCCGCGAGAGACCTGTGGAGGCCGTCGAAACTCACGGAAGAGCAGCAGCGCGAAATCGACAGGCTCTCGACCATCGGCTATCTAGGAGGCCACTACGAGCCTCCGGCGACCACGGGGCTGACCATCCACGATCCGGAGCGCGCATGGGGCGGCTACAATCTCTACACCTCCGGGCACTTCCCGGGCGCCGTGCTCATGGACATGGAAGGGAACGTCCTGCACACCTGGGAGTGCGCGTTCCTCAAGGCGTTTCCGGGCAGGGCGGACATCCTGGAGCCCGACCGTTCCAACCGGTGGCGCTGCGTTCACCTCTTCGAGAACGGTGACGTGCTTGGGATCTATGAGGGACTCGGGCTCGTCAAGCTGGACAAGGACTCGAACGTCATCTGGTCACACCAAGGCCACGAGCACCACGACATGAAGGTTGACGACGACGGCCGAATCTTCGTCCTGAGCAGAGAAGCGCACTTGGTGCAATGGCTGAACCAGCGAGACCCCATTCTCGAGGACTTCATCACGATACTCGATTCCGACGGGAGCGTGCTCAGGCGGTTCTCACTGCTCACCGCGCTCAAGAAGTCACGTTTCACCAACATCCTCAAGTCGTCCGGCATGGAGAGGAAGGGAGACATCTTCCACACCAACGCCGTGGAAATTCTCGACGGGAGCCTGGCGTCGAAGATACCGGCGTTCAAGAAGGGCAATATCCTCACGTCGTTCCGGCAGCTGGACACGATCGCCGTGATCGATGTGGAGTTGGAGGAGGTCGGTCTGGACGCAGTTCGGTCTGTGGCTCGCGCAGCACGACCCTACGCCACTGCCGAACGGCAATCTCATGGTCTTCGACAACAGAGGTCACAACAAGGTCTCCAAGGTCGTCGAATACGATCCGACAAACATGGAAGTGGCATGGATGTACGTAGGCGACAACGAGCATCCGTTCTTCACGGGCGCCGGCGGAGCCAACCAGCGTCTTCCCAATGGCAACACGCTCATCACTGAGTCCGACTACGGTCGCGCCTTCGAGGTGACACCCGCAGGCGAGATCGTCTGGGAGTACCTTAATCCCGCTCGCGCGGGGAAGACCGGTGGGCTGATAGCCACGATATTCGAGATGACCAGACTGCCGGAAGACTCCCCGTTCGATTGGCTGGAAGGGAGGTAGCGCGTGCCGGTCTCCTTGCGCGTCCTGGCAGCTTTCACCGCTCTCATCGTGCTTGGCGGAGCCAGCGCGGTCGCGGTGGACCAGCCGGGTCCGGGCCCGGAGGACAGCGCCGCGGCCGACCCCGGGGAGGGCCCGGAGGGACGGTGGCACACTGTCGTCCCGCGCCAGTGCAGGACTGAACCTCTACACCTCGGGCCACTTCCCGGGCGACCTGAGTTCCACGGAAGGGGCAATGCACATGTACTTTGAGCGGCGAACCGCACATGAGCGGAGGGTGAGGCTGCCGATCCGTCTCGACGTGCTGCCGGCGCTTGCGCTCTTGACCGCTCTCACCATCGCCCTGTGTACGGGAGCACTCGCGGGAGACGAAAGGAAGTGGAGCAACGACCCGGCCGCTGGCTCAGAGGATGTCGGACCGTCCGGCAGGTGGCATGTTGCCCGGAACGGGTCGGCGCAGGAGCTCTCCGCCGAACAGGCCCGCGAGATCGAGAAGCTCCGGTCCCTCGGGTACCTTTCCGGTTCGACGCTCGCGCCGGACGACTCCGGTGTGGTCGTCCACGATGAGGCGCGGGTCGCGCCGGGACTGAATTTCTTCACGTCCGGGCACTTCGCCGGCGCTATCCTGATGGACATGGACGGGCGCGTCCTCCATGAGTGGAGCTACGACTTCCTTAGAGCGTGGCCCAATGAGATTGAGTCGGCCGAGAGCGACGGTGCGGAGTACTGGCGATGGGGCCACCTCTATAGCAACGGTGATGTGCTGGCGATCTTCGAGGGACTCGGGCTCATCAAACTGGACGAGGATTCCCAGCTTCTGTGGAAGCACTACGGCGGTGAGCACCACGACCTCGAGGTGTTGGACGACGGTAGCATATACGTTCTGACGAGGACGGCCCACATGGTTCCTCGTGTCAACGAGCTGATGCCGATTCTTGAGGACTTCGTGACAGTGCTCGACGCGTCCGGTCGCCTGGTCCGTGAGGTGTCCATCCTTGAGGCGTTCGAGAACTCAGCGTTCGCCAGCTCTCAGGACGCGCGCGACATGCCCAAGAGAGGAGACCTGTATCACACCAACGCCATCGAGGTGCTCGACGGTAGACTCGCGGATCGTCTTCCGGCCTTCAAGAGGGGAAACGTTCTCATCTCATTGAGGCAGCTCAGCACCATCGCCGTGCTGGACATGGACCTGGAGGAGATAGTCTGGGTCACGTCGGGGATGTGGCTCGAGCAGCACGACCCCAAGGTGCTCGAGAATGGCAACGTGCTTGTGTTCGATAACAAGGGCGATGACGGAAATTCGAAGATCGTGGAGTTCGACCCTGTCACGCTGGAGGTCGAGTGGACCTACAGCGGGGACGCTTCCTCGATCTTCTCCACCAAGATGTGTGGTGCCAGCCACCGGCTCGAGAGCGGGAACACGATCATCACCGAATCGGACTTCGGCAGAGCGTTCGAGGTGACCCCGGGGGCGAGATCGTCTGGGAGTTCATCAATCCGCACAGAGCGGGGAAGAGCGGCAACCTCATTGCTACGCTCTTCGACGTCGTGAGGTTGGCTCCCGAGTTCCCTCTGGACTGGCTGGAGTAGCGGGGCCGCCAGGAAGCGGCGTCGACACACGAGCGGTCCGGAGGAAGGCCCGTCGGGAGGCGGGCCTTTCTGATGCCGCGATCATACTTGAGAGCTACCGGCACGCTCAGTCACGTGCGCTGCGAGTCACGACCACCTTCGCCATCTTTGCCCATTCCCGTCATTCTGAGGTCTCGAAGTCAACCCCGTCGCCCTCCTCGACGGCCTTGAGTCCTCCCACATGCAGCCCGGAGTGGTGGAGGAGCACGTCTTCCGCGCCCTCGGCCGAGCCGACGCCCTTCATCGCGGGAAGAATGCGTCCGGCCGCGACGTCTGTTGGTCAGAGCAGGCGGTCGCGAACGCCCGGCGCCGCGGGTCGCGGCCTGACCACCGGCGCAGAGGAGAGGTCAGACATGGCACGGATCAAGCGCGCGACGATCGCGCTTCCCCTGGTTGTCCTTCTGCTCGGGGCCATCGTGCCCGTTCTTGTGGAACGGGACGAAGGAGTCCGGGCATCCGACGCGGGGGCTCCCGAGGTACGAGTCTCCGGCAGAACGGCAGGGGAGTGGGCGACGATGGCCGGCGAGGCCCTCGAACAGGGCAGGCTGAGCAGGGCCCTCTCGTGCATCAAGACCGCGGAGAGCGTCAACACGGGCGTCCAGTACGCCGCGGAGCTCAAGAGCATCAGAACGGCTCGTTGGAGGGCCTCCGAGGCCACCCGCCTCGCTCGCCGGCTGACCGGCGGCGGCGCGGACCACGTCGCGTTCGACGCGTCCGGAGCCGTTGTTTCCGCCCACCGACTGGTCACCGTGCTGCCGGGCGAGAGCCTGTGGTCGCTCGCCAGAGACATGGTCGCCGCGGGTCGGCGCGTTCCCGCCGTCGATGTTTCGGGGGACGACCGTGACGTCTACCGGATGTGGGATTGCCTCACGGCCCTGAACGGCGTGCGTGAGCTTGAAGTGGGAGAGCGCATCCGCGTGTCGCTCACCCACGACGAGCGCGCGACGCTGGCGGACGCGAACCGGCGAGAGCTGGATCGCGAGAACGCGCTGGTGGATGACGCCCGCGCGGCGCTGGCGCGGATTCCCGAACTGCCGCGCGCCACGCGTCACTCCGAACGGCTGGACGCACTCAACGGTGCGAGCGCGGCGCTGTCCGAGGCGGAGGCTCTGCGGGCCGGCGCCCAGTACCCCGACGCCGCCGAACTCGTGTCGCGGCTTCTGTCGGAGGAGACGCGGTTCAGCGTCGCCGGTGACGGGGACGTTCTCGCAGCGAAGCCGTCGGGCGTCAGCTACACCGATGCGGCTCGGCAGGTTGTCGAGTGGATGCTCGAACGGGAGCTGCGCTCGAGCGGCAGACGCTTCCCGCACTCGAACGAGAAGTCCCCGGACGAGAGGGCGTGGGCCAGTTACCTTGCGGAGGCCGCCCGCGCGGCCCAGGGGAGCGGACTGGATTTCACCGCGCTCCTCGAGGCCGTCGATGAGGAGATGGAACTCCGGCTCCCGGACCCCGCTGCCTACTTCGCCGACTAGGCGCCGGCGGCGGGCGGCCACCGCGCGAAGCGGGCGCCGCTTTCTGTTGAAGCGCACGTCGCCCACAGCTATCCTGTCCGGGGAAGAGGCTCCGCGGAAGCATGCCGCACTCGGGCCGTCCCCGGACGGGAGGCGCCATGAGTCACTGGACGGACGATTTCTTCACGGGCCATTGGTCCCGGATGCAGAGAGGCGCGTCGCTGACAGACGCCGCCGAGAAAGAGGCGCGCGTCCTGCGCAAGATCCTCAGGCTCCGAAAGGGGAGCAGGGTAGCCGACGTGCCCTGTGGGGACGGTCGCATCTCACTGGAGCTGGCTCGTGCCGGGTGCAGCACCGTGGGCGTGGACTCGTGCGAGCCCAGCATACGGCGCGCCCGGCGGAGGTTCCGGGAGGCGGGGCTTGCCGGCACGTTCCGCCTCGGCGACATGCGGGACCTCGGACTGCCTCGGGAGTTCAACGCCGTCATAAACTGGTGGGGGAGCTTCGGGTATTTCGACGAGGGCACGAACCTCCGGGTCCTGAGGGGGTTCGCGGACATCCTGCTTCCTGGCGGACGGGTGCTCGTGGACCAGGTCAACCGCGAGCGCGTACTGAGGCAGTTCCTCAGCAGGAACTCGTTCCGCGCGAATGGGATTCGCATTACCACCCGTAACAGGTGGGACGCGAATCGTCAGCGCATCAAGGGCTCGTGGACATTCGAGCGCGGGGGAGAAAAGACGCGCCGGCGGAGCTCCATCAGGCTCTACACGCCCTCCGAGATGAAGGCTCTGATGGAGTCCGCCGGGCTCAGCGTTGAGCGCGTCTGCGACGGCACGACTGGGTCGCCGTTCACGCGCGGCAGCCTGCGGATGTCAACCGTCGGGAGGAAGCTCTAGTTCCCCTTCATCTCCTTGAGGA
>JBDRTQ010000462.1:0-4180 GCA_043823885.1 Candidatus Eiseniibacteriota bacterium
CCTGGACGGAGCGGTGGTGTCGGGCGAGGTGACCGGCCGCATAGGCGGGAGCGTCATTAGGGTCGAAAGCGTTCGCAACAGGGTCGTAGAGGGCCGGGAGCTGTCCGCGCTGACGGCCGGAGGCGTCGACCTGGGCGTCCTGGCGCTCTCCACTGACTCCCGCGGTGTCACCGCGAACGTGCCGGGGCTAATGCTGCCCGATGAGTTCGGGCGGGTTGCCTTGAGGGGCAAGGACGGCAATCCTGAGCTGCTGATCGCGGGGCCGGCCGCGAGCCCGCTCCTGTGGGGCGAGATCGAGTACTCGGACCTGTCCTTCACCTACCCGTTCGTCGACTCCGAGGGCGAAGGGATAGGCGACCTGATGTCGGACGCCGAGTGGTCGCTGCGAATGACGGCGGGCCGCAACCTCTGGTACTGGCGTCCCGACGCCAACCTCAATGTCGAGCGCGGCAGCAGTCTTGATTTCGTGGGCGTTCCTTCAGAGCACACCATGTGCGTGTCGGGCAGGGTGTCCTCGACCCGCGGGACCGTGACCTATCTCCACACGGAGTTCAACGTCCGCGAGGTGTCGGTCGAGTTCCCCTCCTTCTGCGAGCAGCCGCGCTTCCACGTCGACGCCGAGACGAGGGTCACGGACGGAACGACCATCAGCCTGTCGATGCATGCGACGGAGGGCGTGCCCGCGCTGGCAGTGTCGGGAGTGACGCTCGACGAGAGCGCCCTGGTCCTGAGCTCGGATTCCCCCGAAGACAACACGCCCGAGAAGATCATGTCCAAGCTCCAGTACGGGGTCAGTTACGACCTCCTGGAGGCCGAGGAGCAGGCGGTGCTGGAGCGCAGAAGAGCGGTGGACCTGATCGGGACGCAGATCGGCCTCAGAGTCGCCAGGCCCCTGCTCGCGCCTATAGAGTCGCGGATACGGCGCAATCTCCACCTGGACCTGGTGCGCATCGACATCGACTTCGTGGAGCACTTCCTGTCGCAGCTCGACATGTGGAGCGCTTCCGAGGGCTCAGCTCAGTACGTCCCGTTCACGACCAACACGCGAATGACGCTGGGCAAATACATCTCGAGGGACTGGCTGGTATCCTACCTTGGCGTGGTGGAGCCGTACGAGGAGGTCATCGGTGAGTCCACTCTCGGTCTCCGCTCTGAACTTGGGATTGAATACGAGGTATCCCGCAACACGTCTCTCTCCTTCAGGGTCGTCTACGACCCGACTCTTGCCGGATGGGACAGAAGAGTTTCCATCGAGAACAGGTACGAGTTCTGACCCGCTGAGCAAGCGTAACTGACGTTCTCAAAACGCGTTTGGCCCCCGAGGTTTTCGTTTACAAGGCGGGGGTGCTGTGCTAGCATGCCGGTCTGAGCGGGAGTATGGAGGAGCACACAAATGCAAGTAGCGCGATCGGTTATTGCGGCTGTTCTGGCCCTTGTGGCCGTCGCAGGCCTTTACGAGTTCGCCTCGGCCGACGTCGTCAGCGCCGTGGAGCCCCAGGGCAATCAGCATCTGAGCCGCGACAGGATCCTCCTGGGCTTCGGGATCAGCATCGGCGACGAGCTGACGCCCGAGAGCATCCGCGAGGGAATTCGCAGGCTCTACGACATGGGCCACTTCTCGGACATCACCGTCGAAGCGGAGCCTTCGGACGAGGGCAGCGTACGCCTGATAGTGACGGTCGAGGAGCGTCCGAAGATCGCGTCCATCGACATAGTCGGTAGCGACCGCGTGTCCAAGTCGGACATTGAGGCGGTGCTCAGAATGGAGGTGGGGGCGCCCTACGAGGCCAGCAGGCTCGAGGACTCCAGGGTCGCGATTCTGGAGCTGTACGAGCGCAAGGGATTCCCCTACGCGAAGATCACGGCAACGACCGAGGGCATCTCCGGCAACAGGATCGACGTCGAGTTCGAGATCGAAGAGCAGAAGCGGGTGGTGGTGAAGGCGATCCGCTTCGAGGGGAACGAGTCGCTCGACGCCTCCGATCTCAAGGGTGCGATGGAGACCAAGGAGGACCGCTGGTGGCGGACCGATGCGTTCTTCGACCGCGGCGTTCTCGAGGACGACCTGACGCTGATCGTGGCGCGCTACCGTGAGGCGGGTTACATAGACGCCGTGACCGACGGATACGACACCGAGTACGACGAGAGCGGCGAAAGGGTCACGCTGACGATCAGAGTGGACGAGGGCGGGCTCTACACGGTGGCCGGGATAGAGTGGTCGGGCGCCTCAGAATTCGCGGTGGAGGCGCTGGACGAGCTGACCGACGTCAGCGTCGGCGATGTGTACGAACCACCGCGAGCCGAAGCGACCATCCGCTCGGCGTACGACTGGTACGGCGAGCGCGGGTACATCCACGCCCGCATCTTCAAGGTGGAGGATGTCGAGGACGACAACCACCTGAGGCTCAAGTTCTTCGTCGAGGAGGCCGACCCTGCCCACATCGGGCAGATCCACATAGCCGGGAACAAGCGGACGAAAGAGAATATCATCCGCCGCGAACTCGTGGTGAACCCGGGCGATCTCTATCAGACGTCCGAGATCATCGCGAGTCAGCGGAAGATAGCCAACCTGGGTTTCTTCAACGGCCCCATGGTCGAGTTCACCGACAGCTCGGATCCGAACGACATCGATCTGGTGTTCACGGTCGAGGAACGGCAGACCGGCCGCGCCGGAGTCGGCGTATCGCACACGAGTGAGAAGGGCATCACGGGTTTCATCGAGCTGACCGAGGGGAACCTCTTCGGCAACGGACAGTACCTCGACCTCAAGTGGGAGTTCGGCAAGAAGAACAGCGAGGTCGTGCTGGGATTCACGGAACCGTGGTTCATGAACCGCCGGCTTTCCGTCGGTTTCGACCTCTACGATACGAACGACAAGCGCGTCTACTCCTCTCTGACAGACGAGTTCTTCGAGGAGACCTTCCCGGACGACTATGACGAGATGACCGCCCAATGCGATACGTGTTATGTCCCGCCCCGCCAGTACGTCATTGAGCGAGAGAGGCGCGGCGGTGACCTGCGCGTGGGGCTGCCCTTCCTGGGATCACGCTACACGATGGTCTATGCGAAGTACACGCTCGAGCAGTTCAAGCAGGCGGAGTACGCCAGCATCGGGCGTGACACCGACGCCGACGGGAGCGCCGACGACACGGAGAACTACTACCGGCTGCCCCCCGATTGGGAATGGAGAAGCGGTCTGACGACGACGCTCGTCAGACGAACGACCGACCGGCGTTTCCACCCGCGGATGGGAAGCTACACGCGATTCTCCGCTGACCTCTTCGGATGGGCCATGGGCGGCGACGTGGAGTATCAGCGCTACATCGTCGACGTCAGGAAGTACGTGCCGGCCCTCTGGACCTCGGTCCTGATGCTCCGCGGCCGCGGAGGTCTGGTGACGGGCTACGGAGGCGGCGATCCCGACGTGCCTGACGATACGCGTTTCGAGCTCGGCGGCGTCGGCCTGAACGGCATCCGCGGATACGACAACAGGTCCATTCTTCCTGAGGGGAGAGACCTCTACGGCGGACGCACGATGCTACTCGGTACGGCGGAGCTCAAGTTTCCCATAACCGGCGAGCAGAGCCAGCTGCCGCTGCACGGCCTCTTCTTCGTCGACACGGGCAACACGTGGGAATCGGGCGAGGGCACCGACCCGTCCGAGCTCTACTGGGGCGCCGGCGCGGGAATCCGCGTCGAGGTCCCCGTTCTTGGCAACCTTGGAGTGGATTTCGGCTACGGGTTCGATGAGGAGCGAGGGAAGGACTGGATAGTCCACTACCAGTTCGGCCTCGACTTCTAGCGAGCTCACACCTGCAGCGCCCCCGATGCCGGGGGCACTCGGAGGTTCTCTTGAAACGCTATTCGCTCATGCTCGCAGTCGCGACCGCGTTCGTTCTTATGGCCTCGGCGGCCGCCTGGTGCACGGAGGCCGTGGGGTACGTCAACTCGGAACAGCTCAGGCGCGAGTACGTCGGCGCGAGAGACCTGGAGGTTCAGCTCGAGGCCAGCGTGTCCGACTGGAGGACTCAGGCCCGCGAGAAGGAGAAGGTGATCGAGGGCCTCATCGGTGAGCTGCAGAGCCAGAGGCTTCTGCTGTCCGAGGACGCCGCCCGGGAGAAGGAGACGGCCATCCAGCAGAAGCAGTTCGAGTTCGAGGAGTTTCTGAACGGCGTGTGGG
>JBDRTQ010000463.1:0-5748 GCA_043823885.1 Candidatus Eiseniibacteriota bacterium
CGTCGTAGCAGAACGCCTGGTAGTAGTAGATGTTGCGGTCTACCACGCCGTCCGTGTAGCTCGTGCCCGTGCCGTCGTAGACGCCGGCCCCGGACAGCTCGTCGCCCGGGTACTTGGCGTCAACCACCGGCCAGTTCCCGACGAACCACGGATACTGAGGATACTCGCCTGGCTCGGCGTACCGCCTCACCTCTACACCGACCAGATAGTCATCCGTGCCGTTCGTCCAGCTCAGGTCACACTGCTGGTTGCCAGGCGCTGCATCGAAGTTCGTCACGGCTGTCGGTGCCGTGTTATCGGCGATGATCGTGTCGTTGGCGTTCGCCGTGTTGGCCATCGCGTCCGTGGCAGTAACGGTCACGGTCACGACGCCGTCCGATGGGACGCACGTAACGCTTGCGAGCGTCCAGGTCGCAACCGGATCCGCGTAGGTGTCCGGGTTCACCGCGGCGCCACCGCCCAGACCGGTCAGGTCCGCAGCGATGTTCGCAAGCCCGAACCCCGGATCGTCGTCGCTCACGTTCGCCGTCACCGTCGCCTGGTCTGTGTTCTTGATGTAGTCGTTGGTATGCGCCAGCGTGTCGTTCGTGATCAGAACGTCCGCCACTGTCGGGTTCGACACGTCGACGATAAGCTCACCGTCGTCCTCGAAGAACCCGGACAGAGTCACATTGTCCTTGTCACGCACACGGTCCACCGTGATATCGATCGCGCTCGTTCCCACCGCGAGGCCTGTGAACGCGATCGAGAACATCTTACCTGGACCGGTCACACCGGGCTCCGTGCCCAGGAGCATGCAGTCGACAGTTATCTCGTTCACTCCGGTCGTCCGCGGGAAGAAGAACGTGGACCCGGCATCGGAGAGGAGCGTGCCCTGCGTCACACTGCCGGGGGCCGTGCTCGCAATGGCGCCGTCCCAGGTGAACACCAGCGAGTAGCCGTACATCAGGCCACCGCCGCCACCAAGGTAGTTGACGTCGACAGTTTTCGTCGGCGTCGCCACCGACAGATACTCCGGATCCGCATCACAGACGATGTTCTCGCCGCCGGTCTTGCCGATCCAAGGATCGTAGTCGACGTTGCCGAGCGCCTTGTCGCCGGTGCCTTTGCTTGTCGCAGGACCGGAGGCATCACCCCACCAGTTCATCTCCGCGTTCAGCGGGCCACCAGTAGCCGTGGGGTCCACGCTGATTCCATAGTCGGTGTTGCCACTGATGTTGTTGTACGAAATGGCACCGCCGGGAATCGCCCATGTGCTTCCACCGTAGATCCAGATGCCCTGGAAGTTGTTGGTGATGGTGTTGTGGTGGCAGTTCAGGGTGTCGACGTTCCAGAACTGGAAGGCCTGACCCTCTCCCCACTCACCTTCCGTGACGTCGTCGATGAAATTCTCGTAGGCGTTCACCTCAATCGCGCGGTTAGCCTCAAAGGCGGCCCAGTGCTGTCCCACCGCGCCCTCGTTGCCTCCGATGTTGGTGAACGTGTTCCCGTACACATTGACGACGTCGGTCCTGTCGGTCGACAGGCCACGGAACACGATGGAGCCATTGCAGTCGTGGACGTAGTTGTTGGCGAACGTCACCGTCCCCATGGCAGAGCCGTCGCCGCCGCTGCCGCTCCTCGAATCGAGCAGAGCCCAGCCGAGGACGTTCTTCATTTCGCAGTCTGTGACTGTTACGTCGCCCTCGAGCTGTCCTCCGGAGTAGCCGAGGCGACCGGCCACGTTCTCGCCGTCGATTGCGATGCCGTCGAGGGTGAGGTTCGTGACTGTGCCGAGCGACCGAATGACGCTGTTGTTCGATCCAACCCCGGTGAAGCAGATGTCCCGTATCGCGGCACCGGTGAGCCCGGCTCCGAGCGTCATGCCTCCAGTGACAAACGTGTTGCCGGAGGAGGCCCCGCTGAGCGTCCCGCCATCGAAGCTCGTGGTCAGCGCGACGGTCTCTGGGTACGTGCCTGCCTCCATGTTGACGGTGGTCGACGTGACCAGCCCGAGACCCTCCTCGATCCGCCCCAGCGACCCCGTCTGCGCTCCGTCGTCGTCGACAAAGAGCGTGGAGTAGTCACCCGTGAATCCCGGGGAGTCGTGCGTGCCACCGCCGAGCCACGGCGTGTAGTCCACGTAGGCGTCCCCGTCGATCTCGTCGGCCACTCCGGAAGCTGTGGTCACGCCCCAGTAGTTCTGCGAGGCGTCGATAGGCGTCGTCGTCCGGTTGTTCAAGGACCTGCCCGATGTGCTGAGGAAGGCGTTCTCAGTGACCGTGACCGTCCCGGTGAACGCGCCGGCGTTGATGCCGTCGAACGCCGCGCCGTCGACATAGTTGTTCTCGATGGTGACGTTGTTCGCGCCCCAGAACTCGACGGGCCGGACCGTGTTCGTGAGCGTGTTGCCTGTGATGATGCCGCTTCCGGCGTTGAAGTAGACACCGGCGAACGAGCAGTTGCTCACTGTGTTGTCCGCGACGGTCGTGGTTCCGGAGTTACCTCCGTCCACCTGCACGAACCTGGTGCCGCCTGCAAACGTGTTGTTCTGGACGGTGTTGCTGCCGGAACCCGTGGTACTTTGAACGTAGATGCCGTAGAGCAGCCCACCGGACGTCGGTATCGTGATGGTGTTGCCGTCGGCCGCGGTGGGACCGCCTATGACGTTGCCTGTCGCGCCATTACTGATGCCGATGGCCTTGTCCGGAATCGCCGTGGAAGACGTCAGGACGTTCGCCGACACCTGGTTGTTGTCGGAGTCATCGATGCCGATGTGGAAGGCGATGTTCTCCGTCAGCGTGTTGCCGACGATACTCGACCCATCGGACCTCAAGAGCACGATGCCGTCGAAGCAGTTCTGGACGGTGTTGCCGTCGCCCACTGCGCCGATCGTGACGCCGTCGGACTCGTAGGCGAACAGGCCGACGGCCGCCCACGGACTCGACCTGGTGTGATCCCTTACCGTGTTGCCGGTGACGGTGCCCGCGGCCCCGTAGCCGATCTGGATGCCGTTCAGACAGAGGCCGGAACCCGTGAGGTCGTTGCCGCTCACGGCCGCGACCGGGTCTGCGCCTGCTCCGTCGTCACCGTTGACGGTGATGCCGTCGCGCGTGTACCCGCTCAGGGTGTTGTCGTGAAGTGTGAGGTCGGCATCGCCGTACACGCGCACTCCCCAACTCTCGTACTCCACTGCGGCGAAGTTCTGGATGGTGCACGAGTAGAGACCCGCCGTGACGCCGTCGACGTCGCGCATGAATACGCCGACAAGCCCATTCGTACCGGCGCTCTTGTTCTCGCCGTTCCCGTCGAGCGTGAATCCCTCGACTTTGACGTCGATCGTCCCCGACGCAGGGTACGCCGCCAGAATGTAGTCCCAGGTGCTCGTTCCGTTTACTACGGAACCCGCGCGGTCAGCCGCCGGGGCCTGGATTGTCGTGGTCGTCTCACCGTCACCAGTGAGCGACAGCGATCCGTCGATCGTCACCTGCTCGACGTACGTGCCCGCGGCCACGTCGACCACGTCTCCGGTCAGGGCCGCGTCGACCGCCTCCTGGATGTACGTGTAGTGGTCGTTCGACACCGTCCAATCAACCTCGGTGTACCAGATGTTCCCCGGCCCCTCTGCCGACGGAGTGTCGCGCTCCGACGTGTAGAAGAGATAGCTGGTCCCGCCTGTCGTGAACCCGATCGGCCACATGTCGACCCAGACATTGGAGCCGTACTGACCCTCGATGACGTCCATCTCAGGACCATCGAAGAAGCTTCCATCCAGAGCCGCCGCTGTCCATCCGACTACCCACTGCCGCCCGCCAGAGTACGGGGCGCAGTAGAAGACGTAGTCCGAACCGACCTTGAACAGGGTGGGGTCGTAGTACCCGGAAATCATCTTGCTGTCGACGAGAGTCCATGAGCTCACGCCGTCCCAGACATAGATGTAGTAGGTCCCCGCGGAACCGAGAGCGAGATACAGACTCGTCCCGTCGACGAAGAAGTGCCCGAGACCACCAGTGAGACTGCCCACCGTCACCGGTGTGCTCCAGCCGCCTGTCTTCGGAGTCGTGGAGTATATCGTCGTGAAGCTACCCGAGCCGTCGAGCACCCACAGCTTCCCGTCAAAGACAACCTCGTCATGATGTGCCTGGCCGTCGCCTATCCCGGAGATGATGGGTCCCACCTGATTCCAACTGGTCCCATCTGCGGACCACCAACCGTAGAGGTCGCAGTCCGAAGTCGGGGTGTATGCTCCGTCGGCATCTATCGTGGCGAACACCCACACATCGGCCCCGTAGGCAACAGCTCCGGTCTCTCCCAAGTAGCTGTCAGCTGCACCCGAAATCGCTACCGGAGTAGCAGCTGCGAGTCCAGCAACCGTCGACGCCTTGCTCAGGTAGATCTGGTAGTCGTGGATGTCGGGATCGCCGCCCGAATACGGAACCGTGCAGCTCGCCGACCGTCCATAGAACAGCCAGTAGTCGCTGCCGTCGTAGACGACCGACTGCCCGCGCTCGTAATACGAGTCGCTCGTCACCTGAACCGGCTGGCTGACCTCAAGGGTCGCGGCCCAACCGGAAGTGACGAGCATAGCGAGCAGCGCGATGCTGATTACCACTGTGCGCTTGCCGTTCATCTTCCTGCCTCCGTTGATGCGGGTCCGGCCCCATGCTCTGCTCCCGACCCGCGTCCCAACACAAGGACACCTCCGCCCCACCCTCACAGTCTCCGGTCTCACAGTTTCACCGTGACAACAGGCACCTGGATCACCTCCCTCCGAGAGGCTCCTCCCATTACGGGCTTGACTCCTTTCGCGTGCTTCCCTATCTTGCGTACGCAGCGGAGCCGTCGGTGCGTCTCACGACGCAACGCGTGTTCCTGCTCGGGCGACTGGATGGCCGCGAATCCATCACCAGTCGCCCGCTTCTTATTATCGGCAGATGTAGTTGGTCGTACGCTTGGCGCAGCGCCTCACGAGGTCGTTCGGCCCCGCCCGTAATGAGAAGCAGTCATGTGAGGTGTACTTCCTGGAGCATACCGCCCATGCCCCAGCATGTCAACGCCAAAACTTGACAATGGTAGCGAAAACTCGCAGTCATGTACGCGCTTCCGAGCATAAACAGGTGACAACGGTCGAGTTGTCCTTCCCGCCGTAACTTGCCATCTCGTATGACATATCCATTACGTTCCGGGAAGCCCCCTACACAAGGGGGCTTCCGCGTCCCCAGCAGCGGCGCCCGCCTGTCCAACTCGGTGTCGTGCTCCCGAGCTGTTCGGGGGCCACCAGTTATTGACAGTTGTCGCAATGGTGACTTCAGGGCTCCGGGCGCAGGTAGACCAGCTTGGCCCTGAGTGGTGGGTCTTCGCCCCGCACCGCGACGAAGTAGATCACCCCGATGCTACCCGGCTGCCCGGGTCCGGCCAGACCATCGTCACATGAGTCTCCGAGGCAGCGCGGTTCCACAGCACTCTGCCCCGTACGTCCACGATCTCGATGCGACGACTCTTGTTCCTGCAAGGGAGGTCGGCGACGATTCCAGCGGGGCCGATCGAAGGAGTCGGGAAGACTGTGAGGCTTCCCTACCTCTCATCCGGCGGAAGCTCATCGCCGCCGACCGACGTTCCAAGGGCGATACTGCTCATCTCGTCTGCATGATCTGCGGGCACGGACAGGGTCGTAGAATCACTATCGTACACGCCGTACCACCCCTGCTGCTCATGTGGCGGGTCACCCACCCATTGCTCTCCCGCACTCCAGTAGCCACCGAAGGGGGC
>JBDRTQ010000464.1:0-10834 GCA_043823885.1 Candidatus Eiseniibacteriota bacterium
GACGAACGTGGTGGCAACCGAACCGTTCGTGTAGCGATCCAGAAAGAGGCTGTCGTGGGCAACGGGGTATGTGAGCACCGACACCCAAAGCTCAACAGCACACAGGCGAGCATCATGCCCGTTCTCATCACGGTGTCCCCTGTTCTGGCTGAGGTGACTTCCGCTCGTGATGGAATGGTCTTGATGCAGCGCTCAGCGGAGAATGACTACTGTCCCTCTTCCCGACGCAACGGCTTGTCTGCCCACCTCAAGGACTGCGTAGTAGACTCCGCTGGGCATCCTCCTGCCCTCAGAGTCGCGTCCGTCCCAGTAGGCGACTCCAGAACTAGTCTCTTCAGGAGCCACTCGCACCGACCGAACGAGTTTGCCCGCGGCGGTGTATATTCTCACCCGCGCGGAACCCTCTGGGAGCCCGCTTACGACGATGCGGATGCCGTCGCTCGCCGGATTGGGAGCCACGTCAAGGTGCACCTGTGCCGAGTTGGGACTCGCGCCCGGGAGGATGGCCCTCACAGGGCCGAACGCCAGCGCACTGCTTGCGTCCTGCAGCCAGTACAAATAGCGTTCTCCAGGAGAGACTGCGGTGTCCAAGTACGCACACGCGCCACAGTCCCCGACGGGGAGGTCGTTGAGCCGCACGGCGCCATCCGGCACGCCTCCGCAGTGCGCGGCTGTCTCGTCGGTCTCCGTGAGTCTCCATATGGAGAACTGCAGATCAGCATGGGAACCAGCGACGTTCCATGTGAGGTGAACACCGCCATCACTCACCTCTGCCTCGAACCCCCAGAAGTCCACCGGCGTAGCCACGTCCCGTGAGGAGATGAAGATGTCCGAATCCCAGCGCGACGACTCCTGGCTGCGGTCCCACACACACCACACGACCTCACTCGGTGCCACGGCGCAATCGGGCCTCTTGTCCGCTGCCAGCTGAGATGTGTCGGGGACGGAAACAAGCTCCTCCTCTGACCACCCCTCTCCGGTCCATCGTGCCGCCGTAATCGCCGCATCCTGCGTTCCCTGTATTCCGGACTTCCACGTCACCCACAGGCTGCCATAGCTCCGGCGCGAGAGCCTCGCCGACGCATCCCTGTCGTTCCAAATGTCATCAGGCTCGTTGACGAGACCACCATACGCCCACCCCGAGTCTTGGAGCACTGCATACTCAAGATCGGTCGACGTCGTGTATCCATTCCCGACCCACACGACGACCGGGCGGCCGTCTGGACACAGGTCCATGTCGCAGACGACGCCGTTTCCGGCAGTTGTGTCAACTCTGACGGGGGTGCTCCAGCCCGTGCTGTCACAGCAAGCTGCGTAGACGACGTTCCGCCCGGGTATCGCCAGATTGCACACCCACGCGAGCCACAGGCGTGAATCAGAACCACGTACCATCACGGGGCTGACATCGTCCTTCCCGGAAACCCCCACGCGCTCCACGTCACCCCACGTGTTGCCGTCCCATCGCCTGAGTTCGATCTCCCTGTCGTCCACGCCGGGTGGCCGCGACGATCGGGCCACCCACACATCGCTGCTGTTCGCGGCATAGATGTTGTACCAGTCGTATCTACCCCCCTGATCAAGCGCTATCTCAGGAGAAGACCAGCCAGCTCCGGTGAAATGGCTCACGACCTGCTCATAGCCGTTCCCATACCGCTCCCACACAATCCACGGCACGCCGTCGTCGCCCACGGACATGAAGGGTATGCGGTCCATCTCGGCATTGGGGCTGTGCACCATCGCTTGCTCCGACTGCACGCCGTCCCTGATCGTGACGTACATGATCTCGGAGTCGTACTGGACAGAATCGATTGCTGACCACACGACCACAACCGAGCCGTCCGCTGAGATCCCGACGGACGCACAGATGCTATCCATGTCGTCGTCGATTCCCACGAGTGTCGGCGCTGACCAAAGGCCAGCTGCTACCGAGATTGCTGGGAACAACAGCAGGAGGGCGCTCAGCAGGGAGATGTTTGCGGTGGCGGCATGCTCACAGGCCAATTCCCCACCTCCACGGAAGAACGGAATCTTGTGGTCACACACTCAAGATATCACGCGCTCCGCGTAGAAGTCAAGCGCGAGAGCAATAAGGTGGTCAATAGCTAGTATTGGGACGAAGTTCGGCCGCTCGGCGTGGACAGTCTTGCCCACAGGCCACGCAAGTCTGAGTCGCTGAATGGCCCGGTGGCTCGTATCCTCGCCCAGCGCGGAGTGGCGCCCGGAATCGCTGCGGAAGAAGCCTGGTGCGCCATCGTGGTCTGCGCAGATCGCCTCGCCCGTGCCAAGATGGGGCGTTCGAGACCCCCTGCGCTTGCCCAAAAGCGTACCAGGGTGCATAATCGCCCTGAAATGAATCACAGAAGCGCCCGGAGGCTCGACTCCGGGCTCAACTGAGGATGGGGGGAACCTGAGGATGCGAGAACGCGCAAGAGTCTCCCTTGGTCTTCTGCTGGCGGTCGCCGTCGCAGCGATGCCGACGCTTGCCCACGCGGTGCTCGAACCGCTGGAGCTGTCGGAAGCCGTGAACCTGGCTGGTGACCTGGGGGGCCTCGAGGAGTACCCGGACGCCAATTCCGTCACCGGACTCGACCACACGTACATCGAGTTCGACGAGAGCGGCGCCTACGAGGAGTACAACCACACGTTCACGAAGGTGCTCACCGAAGAGGGTCGGGACGACAACGGCAGCGTGGCGCTCACATATCACAGGCGATATGGCTCGATCGAGATCGTGATGGCGAGGGTCGTCAAAGCCGACGGAACGGAGATCGTGGTCGAGGAAGACCTGATCACCGAGGGCACGCCCCCGGCTGTCTCCGCGATGAACATATTCGAGGCGGACTTCCGGGAGATATCTGTCGTCTTCCCCGGTCTGGAGGTGGGCGACGCAGTCGAGTACGTCGTCCATCAGAGCTACGAACCGCTGATCGACAACGGCTTCAACGGCATCTACTTTCTCCAGTACGTGGAGCCCATAGCCGAATCCAGAGTGACGATCGTCGGCCCATCGAGTCTCCCGCTCGTCCACGTCGTCAAGAACGGGGAAGCCGAGTTCACGGAGAGCACCGACGGCGGCCGCACTACCTACACGTGGACCACGCACGACTCGCCCAAGATCGAGCGCGAGCTGGCCATGGCCCCTCCGAGGCAGTTCGCCATGAGGCTCATCGTCTCGACAATGCCGACGTGGGAAGAGACGTCCCGCTACGTCTGGAAGATGGTCGACGAGAAGTGCGTCGCGGAGGAGTCCATTGTGGACCTCGTCGCCGAGATCACTGAGGGGCTCTCGTCCACCGAGGACAAGATCCGCGCCATCCACTACTGGATCCTCGCGAACGTGCGCTACCTCGGTATTGCGATGGACCGTGGCGCGTTCCTCGAGCCGCACTTCGCTGTCTACACGCTCGAGAAAGAGTACGGCATCTGCCGGGACAAGGCGACGCTCATGATCACGATGCTCTCGGAGATCGGCGTGCCCGCCTGGATGGTGGCCATCAATCCGAGTCACAGGATGGACACGGAGATACCGACCATCTACTTTGAGCACGGCATCGTGGCCATCGAGGGACCAGACGCTGACTATCTCTACATCGACCCCACGATCGAGGAGACGCGCGAGGTATACGCCGGATACGTCGGCGACCGCTACCTGCTGGTCGCCACCGAGGAAGGCGAAGACCTCCGACAGGCGCCGCACGTTCCGGCCGCCGCGAACTCGGGCGACATCACGGACCGCGCGGTGCTGACCGATGACGGCAGCATCGAGGGAGATGTCACCATCACGGGGAACGGCTTCTACGAACTGATACTCCGGACCGTCAACAAGAACATGGGCAGGGAGCAGTTCGAGGACACGGCCCAGCAGCTCATCCATGGCATCTACCCGGGAGCGGAACTCAAGAGCTTCTCGGTCACGGACGCGGACGATCTCTACGTGCCGACCACCATTGAGATCTCCTACCGCATCAACGAGTACGCGCTGGACGCCGGGCCCTACACGCTCTTCCGCGTTCCGGCCGCGACGGGCTCGTTCGAACTTCTGTCGGACTTCCTCTTCGGGCGGCTGGTGGGACTGCCTGAGCGTAAGTACCCGATAGCTCTGGGCGTCACGCTTGGAGTAGACGAGAAGTCGGAGGTCGTGCTTCCCGACGGATTCAGCGTGGAGAATCTGCCTGACGCCGTCGAGTTCGAGGCGGGCGCCATCAGCCTGCGCATGACCTACGAGTACGTGCCGCGGGACGCGGGCGGAGGCGGGGTCATTCGCTACAACAGACAGTTCGGAATCGACGCCTTCGAGATCTCCCCCGAGGACTACCTGAACCTGAAGGAAGCGGTCAGGCTCGCGGCGCGGTCCGAAAAGGGCGAGGTCATACTCAAGAGAGAGGAGGGCTAGATGAAGAGGATCCTGATATCGCTAGTCGTGCTCGCTCTTGCCGCCACGGTCGGGCTCGCCGAGCAATGGCTGGACACGGATGTCGCCGGTCTCATAGAGAACGCTCCCGACAAGGAAGAATACCCCGACGCCTCGGCCCTGCTCCTCAAGATGCAGGAGATGACGGAGGTCGCCGAGGACGGGTCGGTTGTGACGACGCGGAACAAGCTCATCAAGGTCCTGACGCTCAGGGGCCGTGAGCGATACAGCAACCAGTCGTTCCTGTTCAACACGGAGCTCTCGGAGCTCTCGTTGATCAAGGGCGTGACGGTCCGGAAGACCGGACGTGTGGTCGCGGTGGAAGAAGACGCGGTCAACGTGGTGACGCCGGCGTTCCTCGAAGGAGCGTCGATGTACGCCAACGTCATGGAGAAGGTCGTTTCGTTCCCGGTGGCGGGACCGGGGTCGACGATGGAGCTCCAGCTCAGGGGCGACCACCAGCCGGCCGCAGACGGCAGCTACTCGGGCATCGAGCACATGGGCGCTCTGGACCCGCTGTTCGACGCCTCCTTCACCATCCGCTATCCCGAGGGCGCCGAGCCACCACGGAGCGTCGGATACACCGGGAACCTGGGCGCCACGACGATAAGGAAGGCCGCCGATCCGGGCCGGATCGTCTACAGCGTCTCCGACGTCCCGGCCCTCGTCGAAGAGGAGAACATGCCTTCCGCGTCGGAGCTCTATCCGACCGTCGTCTACTCGTCGTATACGAGCTGGCAGCAGCCGGCGAAGTTCTTCGCGGACGAGTTCTTCCCGCACGTCGAGACCGGTGGAGAGATGGCGTCCCGCGTGTCCGGACTGACGCAGGGGTTGTCGTCCGACGAGGATAAGGCGCGGGCGTTGTTCCTGGACGTCGCTACGGGCGTCAGGAACGTGCACATGCGGCTGGGCCTCGGCGGATACGCTCCGAACGACGCGAGTCGGGTGCTGGAGAACAAGTACGCCGACACGCGTGACAAGGCGGTGCTTCTCATCAGCATGCTGCGAGCGGCCGGCATCGACGCGTACCCCGCGCTGGTGGACGGAAGCCCGGACGCCCGCTTCACCGAGGACGTTCCGACCCTCAAGCAGTTCTCGCGCATCCTGGTCGCGCTGCCGGACGGCGATTCGTACCGCTATCTGGACCCGTTTCTCGACGACGCCCTCTACGGCTTCGTGCGCTGGGGACGCGGGAACACGGCACTCGTGGTCAAGGACGATGGCTCGGGCGAACTTGTGAAAATCCCCGGTTTCCGCGCGTCGGAGAACCACTCGCGACAGAGTATGCTGGTGACGATCGACGGTGACGGAAACGCGCACATCCGCGCCTCCTGCGACCTCACGGGCTACTTCGACAGAAAGGCGCGCGTCGACCTCAAGGACGCGACGCCTTCCGAAGAGCAGAAGCTGTTCGACACGGCCGCCAGCCTGGTGTCCGCCGGCGCGTCCGACTCCGACCACTCGCACTCGGATCTCACCGACCTCGTCGAGCCGGTTACCGTGCGTCAGAACATTGAGGCGGAGGGATTCGCGGTGCCGCAGGGCGACATGATGATCGTGCACCTGCCCCCGTTCCCCCACGCGTTTGCCGCAACGGGCGTATACCCGTCACTGGCGGAGCGCCGCTACGCCTTCGAGTTCCCGTGCGAATTCCGTAGCGACTTCGAGATCCATCTGTCGCTGCCGGAGGGATACGAGGTTGCGTGGCTGCCGGAAGACGTTATGCTCACGACACTCGACGCGGTGTTCGAGCTGTCGTGTGAATCGCACGAGGACGAGCACACCGTGGTCTGGAGACGGTCGGTGACCGTCAACGAACGCAGCATCGCCGTCGACAACTACGACGAGTTCAAGGAGAGCTACGACAGCCTCATCTCTCCGAAGAACAGCCTGTTGCTGCTGAAGAAGATCTAGGTCCTGCGATGGGTGCGGACCGCCGCGGCACGAGGTCCCGGCGGTCCGGCCCCTCTCACTTCGCGAGTCTCCATGAAATACCGCGCGCTTGAAGAAATAGCGGGGAGGATCGAGCGGAAGCGCATTCCGTTCTCGGACCTCATGCCGTGGCGGGTGCGTCGCATCCTCCTGGTGTCGAGCCTCTACGACTCTTTCACGTTCCAGGAGGACGGCAACCTGGGCGAGATGCTCTTCTCGGAGTACCAGGAACTCAACCTGAGCTCCACCCCCACCATCATCAGGGTGTCGACGGCCGAAGAGGCCGTGCAGGAACTCGCAGACACCAAGCCCGACCTCGTCATAACGATGCCTCGCGTCGGCGATATGGACGTTTTCGAGTTCGGCCGTCAGTGCAGGGAGATGGCGCCGGAACTCCCGGTGGTCCTCCTGGCCTACGACACGCGCGAACTGGCGGTTCTCAAGGAGAGAGCGGAACGCAAGGCAATCGACAGGTTCTTCGTCTGGCTGGGCGACGCCAGGGTCTTTCTCGTCGCGATCAAGTGGGCGGAAGACCTGATGAACGCCGGACACGACGCGGAGATCGCCGGGGTCAAACAGATCCTCCTCATCGAGGACTCGGTCCGGTTCTACTCCGCATACCTGCCGATGCTCTACGGCGAGATAATGGAGCAGACGCAGGCGCTCATGGCCGAGGGGGTCAACCGCATGCAGCAGTTGATGCGCATGCGGGCCCGGCCCAAGGTTCTGTTGGCCTCGAACTACGAGGAGGCAGAGGAGTTGTTCCGGGCGAGCGGCGAGCATCTGCTGGGCGTCATCTCCGACGCCCGGTTCCCGAGAGCGGGCAAGCCGGACCCGTCCGCCGGACTCAAGTTCGCCCGCATGGTCAAGCAACTGGACTCGGGCACGCCCGTCCTCATTCAGTCGACCGACGGCGGGATGGCAAAGAAGGCAGAGAAACTGGGCGCCGTGTTCTGTCACAAGACGTCGCCGAGGCTTCTTCACGAAGTGCGCAGGTTCATGCGCGAGCACCTGGGGTTCGGGGACTTCGTGTTCCGGGATGAGAGCGGAGCGGAGGTCGCCCGGGCGGACGACCTCCGCAGCCTCGTCGACGCGCTCAAGTCGGTCCCGGAAGAATCGCTGCTGCTGCACGCGAACCGCAACGACTTCTCCACCTGGTTGATGGCCCGAACGGAGTCCGACCTGGCCAAGGCCCTCAAGCCCCGGAAGTCCGACGAGTTCACGAGCCCGTCCGCGATGCGCGATTACCTGCTGTCGGCGGTCCGGACCTACCGGAGCCGCTCCAGGGCTGGGCTGGTAGAGAAGTTCTCCAGTGCGACGTTCGAGCCGGAGACGACCTTCTCGCGGATAGGCTCGGGATCGCTCGGAGGCAAGGGACGGGGTCTTGCGTTCATCAACTCGCTCCTGAACGCGTATGAGATCGAAGACCACATCGAGGGAGTCCACATCCACGTGCCGAGCAGCGCGGTCGTGGCGACCGGAGTCTTCGAACAGTTCATGGACGAATCGGGGTTGACCTCGTTCGCTCTCGACGAGAAGGACAACGAGAGGATCCGCAAGGCGTTCCTCGCTGCCGAGTTCCCGCGCGAGACCAGGGACGAACTGTCCTCATTCCTGGCGCGGGTGAATTACCCGCTGGCCGTGCGTTCGTCCAGCCTCTTCGAGGACTCGTCGTTCCAGCCGTTCGCCGGCGTGTACCAGACCTACATGATCCCCAATGCCGACGCGGACCTGGACGTTCGTCTCAACGAACTCTGTCGCGCGATCCGCCTGGTCTACGCGTCCACCTACTCCGCGGACTCCAAGGCCTACATCGAGTCGACTCCGAACCGGCTGGAAGAGGAGCGGATGGGCGTGATCATCCAGCAGATGGCGGGCCGGAGACACGGCGACTACGTCTACCCCAACCTCGCCGGCGTCGCGCGCACGTACGACTTCTATCCGGTCAAGGGAATGGAGGCCGAGGACGGTATCGCCTCGGTGGCCCTGGGGCTGGGCAGAATGGTGGTGGAAGGAGGGCGCGTCGTACGCTTCTCCCCCGCCGACCCGAGCAGGCTCTTCCAGTTCTCTTCGACGAAGGACTATCTGAACAACGCGCAGCGCGAGTTCTACGCGCTGGACATGACCTGCGGCGCGCCGGTGGGGAGCGCTGCCGACCGGGCGGACGCCAACCTGGCGCTTCTCGACCTGGACGTTGCGGAAGAGCACGGCACGCTTGATCTCGTCGCGTCCACATACTCCGCCGAGAACGACCGCATCTACGAGGGTATCGGGCGGGCCGGGCCGCGACTCGTGACGATGGCAGGCGTCCTCGACGGCTACTCGTTCCCCATGGCCGAGACGCTCCGCTTCCTTCTCGAGGTCGGGAAGGCGGGCTTCGCCAGTCAGACGGAGATGGAGTTCGCGGTCAACTTCGGCGAGATGCCGGGAGACCCCCACGAGTTCGCGTTCCTGCAGATCCGCCCGATGGTCTTCGGCGGCGAGTTCGAGGACGTCGACCTGGGCGGGATAGAGCCGCGGGGCGCCGTGATACTCTCCGACGGCGCACTGGGCCACGGACACATCGACGACATCAGGGACATCGTCTACGTGAAGCAGGACTCGTTCGACAGGAGCAAGTCCGTCGATATCGCCGCGGAGATCGGAGCCCTGAACTCCCAGCTCATCGAGGCCGGGCGCCCCTACCTCCTGATAGGCCCGGGCCGCTGGGGCAGCGCCGACCCGTGGCTGGGAATCCCGGTGCGATGGTCCCAGATCTCAAGAGCGCGGTGCATCGTCGAGACGGAGCTCCCCGACATCAAGGTGGAGCCCTCGCAGGGCACGCACTTCTTTCAGAACATTACGTCGTTCGGCGTCAGCTACTTCACCGTGAGCGGCAGCGGCCCCGGCGCGTTCATCGACAGGGCCTGGCTCGACGCGCAGCCGGCCGAGTCGGAGACGGCCTACGTGCGCCACCTCGCGTTCGATGACCCGCTCCTGACGGCGGCCAATTCAAAGACGGGCCACGGTGTGGTGCTGAAGCCGGGTGTCCGGCTGACCGCGGCAAGCGTACACGGCTAGGCGGCACGCTCACCGCGGCTCGTGCACACAGCTAGGCGGCAGAAGGTAAAACCCTCCGCCGCCTAGCGTTCGCGCGGAACCGACTGTGCGGCCCGCCCTCGAGTCACTTCACTGCAGCACTTCCGCACCGCAGCTTATTCGTTTCTACACGACTCCGTGGTCGATCATCGAGTCAGCAACCTTGATGAAACCGGCAATGTTCGCGCCGGCCACATAGTTGCCCTCGACCCCGAACTCCTTCGAAGTCTCGAATGCCGCCTTGTGGATCGCCTTCATGATGTTGTGCAGGCGCCCATCGACTTCCTCGCGCGTCCAGGAGAGCCTGAGACTGTTCTGGCTCATCTCGAGACCGGAGGTGGCGACGCCACCGGCGTTGGCGGCCTTGCCGGGACCGTAGAGGATCTTCTTGGCAAGGAAGACCTTCACGCCCGACGGAACGGTCGGCATGTTGGCGCCCTCGGAGACCACGTAGACACCGTTCTTTACCAGGTTCCTGGCGTCCTTCTCGTTGATCTCGTTCTGCGTTGCGCTCGGGAACGCGCAGTCGGCCTTGTGGTCCCACAACGGGTTGTAGTCCAGTTTGCTGTTGACCGGGTAGTACTTCGCGCTCTTGTACTTGTCGGCGTACTCACTGATGCGGCCGCGCTTCACGTTCTTGAGCTTCATCGCGAACGCGAGCTTCTTGCGGTCGATGCCGTCCTTGTCGTAGATGTAACCGCCCGAGTCCGAGAGCGTAACAGGCGTGGCGCCGAGGTCGAGGAGCTTCTCGGCCGTGTACTGCGCGACGTTGCCGCTACCGGAGACCAGGCACGTCTTGCCTTCGAGGGTCTCGCCGCGGGTGCCGAGCATCTCGGCCGCGAAGTAGACCGCACCGTAGCCCGTGGCCTCAGGACGAATGAGACTGCCGCCCCAGTTCAGACCCTTGCCCGTCAGGACGCCCGTGAACTCGTTTCTGATCCTCTTGTACTGGCCGAACATGAAACCTATCTCGCGGCCGCCTACGCCGATGTCGCCCGCGGGCACGTCGGTGTTGGGACCGATGTGACGGCAGAGCTCGGTCATGAAGCTCTGACAGAACTTCATGACTTCGTTGTCGCTCTTACCCTTCGGATCGAAGTCGGAACCGCCCTTGCCGCCGCCCATCGGGAGCGTCGTCAGGCTGTTCTTGAACACCTGCTCGAAGGCCAGGAACTTCAGAATGCCCAGGTTGACGCTCGGGTGAAATCTGAGGCCGCCCTTGTAGGGACCAATGGCGCTGTTCATCTCGATGCGGAAGCCACGATTGACCTGAACGCTGCCCTTGTCATCGAGCCACGGCACGCGGAATATGATGACGCGCTCGGGCTCGACGATCCGCTCGAGGATGTTGGCCTTGCGGTACTCGGGGCGCTTCTCGATGACCGGCCAGATCGACTCCACGACCTCGTCGAC
>JBDRTQ010000465.1:0-9264 GCA_043823885.1 Candidatus Eiseniibacteriota bacterium
CGCCGTGACGGTGTCCAGCTTGTTGAGTATCGGGCAGATCTCCGCGCTCGCAGGGACACCCTTCAACCCGCCCGCGTCGGCCGCGATGACGTCCGCAATGACCTGAGGCGTGACCGTGCGCGAGTTGGTCAGCCTGATCAGGAACTCCGGCCGGTGGACGCTGCCCTCCTCGATCGGAAGTCCCAGCGCGTCGAGCCCGACCACGGGCGATACGATGTCCGCGCCCAGAGGAATTATGGGCTCGTGCTCTCCCGGAGCCTTGAGCGGCATCTGGCGCGCTCCGTCGGCCTCGACGATGACGAAGTCCGCCAGATGCCTCTCCTTGATGCCGGTCAGGATCCACGGGTCGACTCCCAGCAGTTTTCCGTCCTCTCCCCGGCCGGCCGACAGGAAGACGCGCCCGCATTCGGACATCGCCTGCGCGAGTTCCTGTGGGGGTTCCTCTCCCATCATCGCGATCACGGGCATCGAGGTCGCGACGCTGGGTCCGACCCTCGTCGTCGTCGACGCGAGCACGCGCCACCCCTTGTCCGCCAACTCGCGCGAGATGGTGAGCAACGCTCCCGTCTTCCCTCCTCCGCCGACGAGCGCAACGAGCTGCCCCTTCCGGACATGCAGCGCGTCGGATAGAAGGGCGAAGTCGCGCGTCAACTCTGTGTGTCCCGGTACATGATGACCCTGTTCTTCCCGAGGCGTTTGGCCTGGTACATGGCGATGCGATCCGCCTTGTCCATGAGATCGACCTTCGAGGAGGCATCCAACGGGTACAGCGCCCCGCCGATACTGATGGTCAGGTCCCAGGTGGGCCGCTGCTCGGAACCTGTGATGAACCCGTGCATCGCTATCGTGCTCCGGATACGCTCCGCTACGGCAAGGGCGCTCTCGCGTGAGATGTCCGGCAGTATCACGCCGAATTCCTCTCCCCCGTATCTGGCCACGATGTCCACCTGCCTGGCATTCTCCGACAGTATCTTCCCCACCTGTCTCAGTACGCTGTCGCCGGCGGCGTGCCCGAGCGTATCGTTCACGCGCTTGAAGTCGTCCAGGTCTCCTATGAGGAGCGCCACGGCGTTTCCCGTTCGCTTGGAGCGCTCGATCTCACGTGCGATCTGCTCGTCGAAGTAACGGCGATTGTGGATCTGGCAGGTCTGGTCGATGAATATGAGCTCTTCGACCTCGAGTCGACGCTTGATGAGCCCCGCGGCGAACTCGGCGACGAACTGCAGAATCGCCACGGAGTTGGCGTCGAACGCGTGGCTTCTGACGTTCGAGATCGCCAGCGTTCCGTAGACGTAGGCCTCCGCCTTGAGCGGAGCCACCGCGACCGAGCCGGTAGCCTGACCGGGGAAGCGACGCGAGTCCCGTCTGACGTCGTCGACGGAGATCACTTCGCCGGTGGCCTCGACCCTCTCTCTGATGTACGAGGGCGCGACCTGGCTCTCCTCGTCGTGCTCGCAGACGTCCCCGAACTCGGTCAGGTTCGCGGCCTGGGAGTTCACCAGCCCCTTGGACATCGCCAGCGCCACGCGGTCCGCTCCCACTGCGTCCTTGAGGATGTCGTACAGATAGCCCAGCGCTCCTGCGAGATCCGTTCGGCGGCTCGCCGCCGCGACGGCCCGCAGGAACGACAGAGACATCGCTGCCCGAGGTCGCTCCACCCGCCCACCCGTCGGCTCTCCGAGATCTATCGGCGTCGTGCCGACCTCCGCCGGGGACGGGTCGGCCGGGGGCGGCTGCTGCGGTGCCCGAAGTGGTTCGGTCTTGTCGAGCGAGATCGACACCGTGTCGAGCGTGAGGAGGTTCCGGTACTTGAGCTGAACGGCGCCTTCGGACTCCACGCGGGAGAGCCTCCGCATGTATCCCAATTCACAGAGTCTGTCCATGAGGCGCACAGCCCCAATGCGAAACGCCCTCTCTTCCGGCGCTGAGACGACGCTCCTGTACAGAGCCATGCCGTCCTCGTCGAGGCGGTCAACGGGCAGGAGCCTGGTCAGAAGCTCCGTGGAGGAAGGAGTTGGCTTTCTCATAGTTGTCGAGGACGTAACTATCATTGATGACGTCATGCATCTTGACCGGCACGGTTCTTTCACCAATTATACACAATGGTCAAGGTACAGTCAATGAGGGCCCCGCGTGGCCCCGGCCCGTTTTTGCTTGCAAGAGTTCGCGTCCAGACGCTAGTCTCACCGCTCATGAAACTCTTTCGGGTTGCATTAGCGCTGTTCGCCGTCGTTCTGGTCGCGGGTTGCTCCGCGACCTCGCGCATGACGCCCTCGTCCGGCGACGAGGTCAGAACGCTTGCGCAGGACGGCGCCTCGGCCGCCGAGTCGATCGCGGCGGCTGACCTTCTCTACAGAGAGGCCCTCGCCCACTACGTGACGGACGCCCTCGACGAGGCCCGGCCGCTCCTCAGGCAGGCCCTGGCCGAACTCGGCGACGCCGATCCCGACAACGCGGAACTCAGGTCACAGAAATCATCGCTCAAGTCGCGCGTGGAGTATTTCCTGGCGGCGGTCGATGGCCGGGGCGGCGATTCCGCGCAGACGCTGCTGACAGAGACGGCGCGAACCGACACGATACCACTCGTGGTCCTGGAACCGATGGAGCCGAGGTCGGGCTGCGGCGCTCCGGTGGTCACAGTGACGAACGACCGCGTGCAGAAGTGGCTGGACTACTTCCAGGGCAGGGGACGCAAGGACATGGAGCGCTGGTTTACGCGCTTCCCTCAGTACCGCCCCATGGTGGACCGGATCCTCGAGGAAGAGGGTCTTCCTCCCGAGCTCTTCTATCTTGCGGTCATCGAGAGCGGTCTCAATCCCAACGCATATTCGTCGGCGCACGCCGCCGGCATGTGGCAGTTCATCTCGAGCCGCGCAAGGATGTACGGGCTGAGGGTCGACTGGTGGATCGACGAGAGACGCGACCCGGAGAAGGCGACGCGCGCCGCGTGCACCTATCTCAAAGAGCTGTATTCCAGATTCGGCTCGTGGGAGCTGTCACTGGCTGGATACAACTCCGGGGAAGGACGGGTCGAGCGCGCGCAGAGGAAGAGACCATCGTGCCCCGACTACTGGTGTCTGGACCTTCCGAGAGAGACTGAGAATTTCGTGCCGAAGTTCATGGCCGTGGTCATGATCGGAACGAATCCGTCCGAGTACGGGTTCACGATCCCGACGAGCGGCGAAGCGCTTTCATACGACACGATCGAGATCGCCGATGCTGTCGACCTGCAGGTCATCGCCGACGCGACCGGCACCGGCTACGAAGACATCAAGAGACTCAATCCGGCACTGCGGCGCTGGTGCACCCCGCCGAGCAAGTCAAGCGCTACGGTGAGGGTTCCGACCGGCAGCGGGAGCCAGTGCCTTTCCGCGATCGCGGCGATACCCCCGGAGGACCGGGTCACGTGGCAGAGGCATCGCGTTTCGCGCGGGGAAACCCTCTCCGGCATTGCGAAGGCCTACGGCACGAGCATCTCAGCAATAACGTCGGTCAACGAGATCGGGAACCCGCACAGCATCCGTTCCGGGAGCTACATCGTGATACCGATAGGCCCCGGATCTGACGATCTGTCGGCTCATGCCGAACTCTCCCCGACCGTCAACTACCGAGTTCGCCGCGGAGACACGATCTCGTCGATAGCGCGGAGGCACGGTAAGAGCACGAGGGACGTGCTGCGCTGGAACGGGTTGGCGTGGCACTCCAGGATCTACCCGGGCGACGTCATCAACATACGCAACATGTAGGAAACCCCGACGGGAGCCGCGGCGGTTACCCTCGCGCGCCGTGGTTCGCAGGCACGGGCACGAACACACGGCGAGCACACCCGCGAACGCACAAAACGGAAGCCCCGGCTCGACCGAGCCGGGGCTTCTTCTCTTCGCGCTCATGAGCGCGCGCTATCTGTCTTCAGCGCTCAACGCGCCCGGTTCCTAGCGCTCGACGCGGGCGGGGACCATTATGAGGACCGCCTCTCTGCCATCACCAAAGCTCGGCACGTCAGAGACTACCACCCGGATCATGGTGTCGACCAGGCTCCTGAGCTCCCAGCTGCTCCAGTTCCACCGGAAGCTCCTGTAGTTGGGAGCAGAGTCATCCTCGTAGATGTAGGGGTTCAGTCTGTACTCCCACTCGAGACCGACGAAGAACTTCTTGTCCGGATAGTGTGAATTCTCACTGATGTCGA
This sequence comes from Candidatus Eiseniibacteriota bacterium, assembly GCA_043823885.1. Lineage (GTDB taxonomy): Bacteria > Joyebacterota > Joyebacteria > Joyebacterales > Joyebacteraceae > JALGZG01. The sequence goes on from JBDRTQ010000465.1 coordinate 4,187, forward strand.
CCGCGTTCGGGAACGTGATCTCGACCCACTCGTCCTCCGGATAACCGTACGGCTCCGTGAAGGGCATGTAGCCGTCGTTCCCGGCAGGACCCGGGAGGCTGTCCGGAACGGTGGTGCGCCAGACCCACGCGGTGAACGGCATCGTGCTGGGCAACTGCGGGTCGATCGGGTTGTCCACCTGGTCATTCGCGAAGTAGTAGCTGATCTTGGTGACGTAGTTCGCCCAGGTCGGCGCCTGGAATCGCACGGCTATCTTCTGTCCGGGCGACCCGGTGACGGTATCGTCGTAGCTGGTGTAGGAGCCGTCGTCGTGCGAGAGCTCCAACTCTCTGCCCTCGACCGCCCAGTGTATGAAAAGCGGCTCCGCGCCGACGTTGCCGGCCGTGTCGTACGCCTCGAGGTAGTAGTTGATCAAAGTGTCGGCGTGCCCTCCTGACAGCGGAGGGGACGTCGCATTGATCGTGAAGTTGACCGCGCTGCTGCCGGGGTCCGGTACGAGTGCGCTGGCGCTGTGCTGGTTTATTCCGAAGCGCAGTCTCGCGCCCGCGGCCGTCGAATCGGTGCTTCCCGAGACGATTATCACGGGCAGGCCGGTCTCCCAGTAGCCGTCACCCCAGAAGCCCAGAGTGTCCACCCACTCGGCGCCCACGACGCCTTCGAAGGCGACCGGCGGAGCGGTCTGGTCCAGGGTGATCGTAATGGTCGGCGTCTCCAGGGACGTGGCCACATTGCCGTAGAGGTCAGTGATCCTGGCCCGAAGGACCTTCGGACCCTCGAGGCCGAGGTCAACCCTCTCCACGGTGTACCGCCCGCCGAGTCCGTCGTCCGGAACCGCCGGTGAGGAGTAACCGGTACCCTTGAGCTCATCGTTGACGAACATGTCGACCGTAGCACCGACCTCGGCCCGTCCCCGGACGTTGATCATGCTCTTGTTCAGGCTGGTCGCGTCGACAGGGTTAGTGATCGTGGATCCCGAGGGTGGGTCGACGTCCGGCTGCATCAGGTCCTTGCTGCACCCGGTCCACAACACGAGCCCGAGTACTGCAAGAACGGCGGCCGGAATCATATACCGCCTCACACGGACCTTCCTCATCTGTAGCGTCTCCTTTCGCGGGAGGGCATTCACTGAACGGGATCCGGTCGTGCTCCCTTTCCCTGCTCATGTACGGCTGGCCGGAGACTCCGGGGGTGTGTCAGAATCCGTAGGAGGCCGACACCCGGTGACTCGAGTCCAGATACTCGTGCTTACCAAACGCGTAATCGACCGTGAATCCTGCGAGGGTGAGCCCCGCGCCGGCGGTCAGCTGCCCCATCGCCAGCCCCGCCCTGACACCTACCATCTTCCTGTAGACGAACTCGACGCCGTAGTGAGTGTCCGCCGAGATCGATCCCAGGTGGTACTCATCCGCCAGAAGCCTGTTTTCGAACCTCACGTCGGCATCCGCCGCCGCGGTCATGACGCCGTCCATCGATGACACGGGTCGCGAATAGGCCACTCCCACCTTCACGGTGGGCATGATGCGCTCTCGCTCCCTGGTGTCCCAGACAAGGTAGGTCGTGGTCGCATCCTGGATGTTCAGGCCGAGCGTCGTGCTCGGCGTCACGTCGTACTTGGCTCCAAGGTCGAACCCCAGTCCGTAGCAGGAGTAGTTGCCGATGATCTTCCTGATCAGCTTGAGGTTTCCGCCAAGGCGCAGCCGGTCGGAAGTCCTGCGCGCGTAGGTAACGAGCGCCGCCTCCTCCGAGTCGCTTTCCCAGGTGATTCTGGATTCGTCGTAGTAGATCCGCTCCTCGTCCGACTCGAAATCAGTGAACGGGATGTCGTCCACGGCCAGCCTGACGAACGTCACCGCGAGTGCCGCGTCGCTCGACAGGGGGTGAACGTACGCGCCGGTGTCGTAGTTGACCACGTCGCCGAACGTCTCCGAGTGCATCAGCTGCACCGAGCGCCCGTTTGCGTCAGCGACGCCCGCGGGGTTCCAGTATCCTGCCGTGACGTCATCGGCAACCGCGACGAACGCGCTGCCCATGCCAAGCGCCCGGGCCCCGACCCCATGAGTCAGGAACTCGCCAGCGTACTTGTTGGCCGCATGCGCGCTGCCTGCAGCAGCCGCGGCCAGCACGACCGACAGGGCCAGGATACACCTGACCGAGCGGCGGCCGCGGGTCTCCCGCGCTGTCGTTCCGGTCGCGTCAGTCCTCATTAGAGCCACTTTTAGCATTCTTCTCGTCCGTTGTAAAGAGAGAATAGACCAGCACATCCGGCCGTTCTGGCTTCCGTGTCATCTTCGGACCAGTTCCGCTCGGATCCTCTCGTTCCTCCTGCCGGTCCGCTGAATGTTCGCTGCTACTCTCTTTAGACGCTCAGACAGCCTCATGGCTTCAAGCAGGTCGCACTCGTCGTCCGCGAGATACCCCAGATTGACCTCGTGGCGGCCCAGGCACCTCTCCTTCGCCAGGCCGTAGTCGATCATGTAGAGCAGCGTGGAGACGGACACACGGGCAAGTCGCCGGCTTTCCTCGTCCACCCTGATCTCGGCGGGCCGGGCTTCCTGAAGTACGCTCACATGTTCTCCCGACCGTGGTTCCCGGCGCGGCCGGCCGCCGGGACATCCGTCCTGGGTCTCGCGCCGCCGCCCGAGCTAGCGCACCAGGATCATCTTGCGCGTCTCTTCCTGTTCACCCAGGCGGAGTCTGTACAGGTACACCCCTGCCGCGACATCGACGCCGGACTCGTCTGCGCCGTCCCACGCAACCTCGTACTCGCCCGCCGGTCTTGTTTCCCCCAGCAGGGTTCGGATCAGGCGGCCTTGGACGTTGTATACGGTGAGGTCCACCTCCCCCGCCGTCAGCAGTGAGAAGCTGATGAGTGTGGAGGGGCTGAACGGATTCGGGTGGTTCTGATGAAGGAGCAGCATGGGCTCCTCGCCCTGCGCACCCTCGACGCTCGTGTCGGACGGCACGTCCGACATGATGACGGAGACGTCGTCGACGTAGACCCCCTCTGCCACCTCCGCGCCGTCTGTCGTCAATCTGAATCTGATCTGGAGCGTGTCGCCGGCGGTTCCAGGGAGCCCGTACCGGTATTCGAGCCAGTTGTTGCCCACCGAGCCCAGCATGTCGAGAGCTCCGCCGCTGCCTATGAAGTCGAGCGTGCCGATGGCGGCACCCGATGACAGAACCTCCACGTAGAACCCGTCTTCGTGGTAGATGGGAAACTCGTACCAGCACCAGAACGACAGCTCGGCGCCCGCTCCCCGCACGAACTCGGGCGAGTCGAGCCAGGCGTCCGCGTTGTCCGGGTACTGCCACACACCCTGAGTCCCGGCGTACCAGCTGGCGGTTCCCGAGTGTGTCCTGTGGTCGGTGAGTGCCCAGATGTCGGAAGGGCCACCGTGCGTCCACTCCGAGGGACCCGATTCGAAGTCGCAGTAGAACCCGGAGCTTCCCACCGTCACGCGGAGCGTGTCCGACGAGCGGAGGCCGTCGGAGGTGACCGCGTCAAGCACGAGAAGGGGGAACGCGGGCTCGGGGCATTCCGGAGAGACGAGCAGTTCGAAAACGAGGCTGCCGGAGCTGTCGGACGGGATCTCAGGGAGAGTCGCGACCGGTGATGTGACATCGATGGCCGCGTCGCCCGTCGATAGCGTGAAGGTCGGGAGCAGCGCGTCCGCAAGCCCCGAATTCGTGACCTCGACCAGGAGTCTCACGTTCTCGCCGGGTTCGGCGGTGCCGTCTCCGTCTCCACCCCACGTGTCGTCGAAGGAGTAGGACACCGTTTCCAGCACCGGTGCCCCGACGGTGAACGCGACGCTGCTGTTCCAGGTGGTCCCGGTGCCGCCCGACGTAATGACGACGTCGAGAAGCGCCACGTGGCCGTCCGGGCAGTCCGGCGATATCGTGACCACGTATGAAGACGTCCCCGCCGCAACCGCGCCACCGGGCACGTCTCCGAAGAAGGACTGGTCCGCCAGGACGGTGACCATGGCGTCGGAGGCGAAGAGGGTCGCCTCGACCGCGGCCGCCTCGTCGGCGCCGAAGTTTCGGAGTTCGAGGGAGAGTCCGACTGTCTCGCCGGGGCCCGCAACGCCATCCCCGTTGCTCGCCCCCGCGTCGTCGATCTCGACCCCGACGACGCGCATGAACGCACCCGAGAATACCACGGGGATCCGGCTCTGATACGGGAGCCGTTCGTCTGCCGTAACCGTGATGGTGAGGCTGTCGGGCAGGACGGTGTCGACCGACAGAGACACCGAGCCGTCGGACGACGTGACGCCTCTTTCGTAGACGTCGCTTCCGTTGCTGGCGCAGACCAGCGCCCCTTCTAGAGGTCCCCCTGAGGTCCTTACGGAGACACTGAGGACGGACGGTCCGGGGATCACGGAGTCGGGGTGGACCACGGCGAGCGGCGTCGGTGCGGCCGTCCACACCGGCATCTCCGGGTCTCCAAGCAGATTGAGCTGATACTGGTGCCAGCGGTAGACGTTCTCGGTCTGAGAGAACGGGACGAAGGCGGCTTTCGCGGCGGCGAGCGCCGCCCCGGCCGACGTGATCCGATCGACGAACAGCACACGGTAGAACTCCTGCATGAATCTCTCCGAGTAGCCGTAGCCCGGGTTGCCCGGAGAGGCCCACCCGTACCTGTTGTTCCCGATGAAAGCTACGCCTCCGCCGCCGGGGTTCTGAAGGAAACGCTCCGCTATGCAGGCTTCCGGAAGGTCGAACGCGGCCGGCCAGCAGCCTATGGAGTAGACGAGCGGCTGCCTGTGGCCGTTGGCCAGCTCGACGACGTCCCAGCGGTACAGGTCGCCGTCTCCACAGCCCATGACGGTGTACCACGCGTGTCCGCTGTGAAGGAAGTGGCCGGGACCGGCGTTGAGCGCCTCTATTACGCTCGCTCCCGATTCGTTGCCGAGCGTCTCGTACAGCTTCGTTATCGGGTCGTAACGCGGCGGGACGGACTCCCGGTCTATGCGATTGAGAGCGATCCCCGAGTCGGTGAAGGGGTCGGACCACAACACCTCGGCGGCCATCAGCATGCTCAGTTGGAAATCGTCTGACAAGGCTCGCTCGTAGTT
>JBDRTQ010000466.1:0-3094 GCA_043823885.1 Candidatus Eiseniibacteriota bacterium
TGCGGAGGTCCGTCATCGAGCGGTCCATCTCGTTCCTCATCGCCCGGAAGAGGACGTCGTCCTGAGCCGCGGCTGTCGCCGCGAGCGCAACGATGAGGACGCAGGCTGCTATGGTGCGGAGAATCGTTCTCACCTGTCACCTCCTATGCTCGGCGGCGGGAGTATCGGCGGCTTGTCCTGTCCCTTGCGGCGTTTCTCGACCTCGATCTCCGTGACCAGGAGGCTGGGCGAGACGGCCGAGACCGGGCACCAGCCCGATTCGGCGCCGCAAGTCCCGTTGAAGACGTCGGCGTCGTCGGCCGCCATGACTATCTTGTTGAAGCTCGTGAGCGGCGTGCCCACAATGTCGACGCCGCGCACGACCTCGTCCGGCCTGCCGTCGGCGTAGACGCGCGTCACGAGGAGCGGCATCACCTTGAACGCCTGAGGGCCGCCGCGCCCCGTCATCGTGAACCCGCCGGAGATGTCGCCGAAGATGAGGCCGTAGGGCTTGCCCTGGCGTCTGCACTCCTCGACAAGCATCTCGCGGAGCCTCGCGTAGGGGACCATTTCCTCCGACTCGATGATGAGATTGCCCTGTCTCGCCACGACGTCGTTGCCGTGCTCGCGGCGGCCGTGGCCGTTGCTCCGTGCGAACCCCTCGATGGGGGAGCGGCTCATCAGGAAGTTCCGGAGCACCCCGTTCTCGACGACCGTCACGCGCTCGGAAGGTGTGCCCTCATCGTCGTACTTGTAGTAGCCGCGAAGCTCGGTGCCGTTGAACTCCGCCATCGTTGCATCGTCATAGACGCTGATGAACTCGGGGAGAATGAGCTCGTTGACCTTCTTCGTGAACGTCTGTCCCTCGCTCTCGCTTTTCTGGCGGTGGCCCTCGATGCGGTGCCCGAAGATCTCGTGGAAGAAGACGCCGGAGGCCCGGTGCATAAGGATTGCAGGCCCGATGTAGGGCTCGACCACGGGCGCGTCCCTGAGTGCAGCAAGCTCCGAGATGATGCGCTCGGCGTTCTCCATGATGGTGGCTTCGTCCGGCAGGTTGGAAGGCATGGTCGCGCTCCAGTACTCCGAACGCTGGAGGTCCATGCCGTCATCAGCCATACCCGAGACACCCAGACGCAGGTGGATGTATGTGTTCCCGTGCTGGAGCGCGGAGCCTTCGTTGTTGACCATGTAGTTGTTGCGGTCGGTCACCGAGATGGACGCGCTTGAGTTCTGGACGAACTCGCCGTCGGCCAGGACCTCGCCGACGCGCTTGAGCACACCCCTCCAGTACTCCTCGTCGACCTCCGTGCGCCTGGTGGGCTCCGAGTAGGTGTGGGCCTCGCCGGGGGAGAAGTCGTTGGAGAGGTCCTCTTCCTCGACCTTGACCTGGCGGTTGGACTCGACCTTTGTCAGTCGCTCCTGCGCCTTCATGAACTGGAACTCGGTCTCGTTCCAGAGCGCTGCGCGGACCGCGTCCGCGTTGTCGTCCATCGGGAAGTCGATGTGGCGCGTCGGAGTGTAGTTGTCGCGCCAGTTCCCGCTGCGGATCTCGTGCGTGTTGTCGAGCTCCATGCCGCCGACACGGAGGTCGACGTCGAGGTAGCGGTGGTCGTAGCTCTCCGGCGCGTTCAGCCCGCCGTTCGTGACGGCGAGGCTGTACTCGTGCATGTCGGTCACCGAGTACTGCAGGTAGTACATCGGCGCTTCGCTCGCGTCCGCGAAGTTCGTGAGCGAGCGGTCGAGCTCCTCCCGCATGACGGAGAGGAGGTCGAATGGGGCGTCTGCGGCGTTCGAAGGGACTGCGAGTCCCCCGAGCGCGCAGACGGCCAGCACTAGAAGAGCGGCCCTGGTCATAGATCCTCCTTGGCAAGTGCCGTTGGATATCAATCGTCTCAAGATGGTAACACGAAGAGGGCCCGGGCGTAGCCATCGACCCGGGCCTTGGCCAGATGTGGGGCTCGTCGGCAGGGTGGACCCCTGCGCTGAACGATCCCGAGTTTGTGGCAGCGCTACTCTGACGACAATCCGGTTGACCATGCAAGCGAAATTCTGTTATGTTGCATTTGTATGCGGTCTGAGTAGCCATCTCCGCTGGAGAGAGACATGCCATCGCTCTCAGCTAGATTCGCATCACAGATTCGTCTCCTGGCGCCCGCGGTGGCGCTCCTTCTCCTCACGTGCACGGACGCCGTCGCTGTACACGAGCCGGTCATCGATATCGATATGGACGCGGCATCCTACGTGCCCTGCATCGGCGTGGAGCTTGCCCTGGCTTCGGTCGACGGGCAGCACTTCGACGGCCTCTCGTACTACTACCCGCTTCCCGATGATCTCTGCGTGGTGCCCGAAGTGGCAAGCTCCCTTGGGTTTCGGGTCTCGGTTGGTGTGCGTCGAATCGACCCGCCGCTTCACTTCCTGGGCGCGAACTACTCACGGTCCACGCACGAGGGCACGTGGTTCGGGCTGCCCCAGCCCGTGGTGAGCCAGACCGTGCTGGTGGGGGGAAGATACATCTCGAGCCAGCCGTGGCCGGTCAGGCCGTACGTCTTTGCCGGGTTCGGGCTTCGCTGGCTCAGTATCGAGGACGCGCACTACCACGATGGCTCGCCAAGCGCCTTCGTAGCCGATCTGAACCTGCAGGGATTCGGTGGCGAGGTCGGGATTGGCGTGGAGTATCCGGTGTCGCGACACCTCATCCTGACTGCGGCCCTGCGGGGCGAGGCGTTCTCGTTGTCTCAAGCATCGAGCAATGGGCTCGCCAATCAGAGCTTCCAGCTGAGCGGGCTTCTGGCGCGAGGTATCAGCGTCTCAGGTGGACTGGAAGTCGTGCTGGCATTCTGAGTTCGCAAAGTGGGTAGTTGGGCGAGAAGGGCGCAGCGCCGAAGGGGGGACTTCGATCAGAATGGCACGAATCAGGACGCTGCTGCTTCGAGCGTGGATAGCCGCGGTCACGGCGGTGGTGCTCTCCGGCTGTGACGCTTCTACGCCCGTGGCGCCGAGCACGATGGTCGGCGACCTCTACATCGCCGCCAACTGCCTCATGGTGCCTGGGGGAGTTCCTCCGGGTGTCGGAGCAGGGATTACCGCGGTGATTCGTGAAGGCGGTGATACTGGT
>JBDRTQ010000467.1:0-2938 GCA_043823885.1 Candidatus Eiseniibacteriota bacterium
CAAGACGGGAACGCTGACCAGGGGCGAGATGTCGTGCACCGACGTCGTCCCGGCAGACGGCGTCAGCGCCGAGGAGCTCGTCCGGACCGCCGCCTCGGTGGAGAAGAACTCCGAACACCCGGTGGCGCAGGCTGTCGTGTCGAAGGCCCGCGAACTGGGGCTCGACCTGCTGGAGACGTCGGACTTCGAGGCGCTCCCCGGCAAGGGGGTCTCGGCCGTTGTCGACGGGGCGGTCGTCCTCGTCGGAACGAAGGAACTCCTTCAGGAGCGCGGCTCGCGCGACATGGACGGCGACGAGTTCGCGGCCACCGAGTCTCTGGCGGAGGCGCTCGCGGAGAAGGGGCGGACACCGCTTCTCGTCGCCTCCGGCGACCGCATCCTCGGAGCGCTTGCCGTCGCCGACACGCTGCGACCCGAGGCGGCCGACGCCGTGTCACGGCTGAGAGAAATGGACCTCGAGGTCGTGATGCTGACCGGCGACCGCGAGGTCATCGCACGAGCCATCGGCAGAAGCGTCGGAGTGGACCGCGTGATCGCCGAGGTGCTCCCCGGTGAGAAGGCCGCGAAGATCGTGGCTCTCCAGAAGGCGGGCGCTTTCGTCGGGATGGTCGGAGACGGCATCAACGACGCCCCCGCGCTCGCGGCCGCAGACGTCGGCATCGCCATAGGCACGGGCACTGACGTCGCCATCGAGGCGTCGGACATCACGCTCATGCGTGCCGACCTCATGGGGGTGGTGACCGCCATCGAGCTCTCGAGGCGGACCATCAGGACCATCAGACAGAACCTCTTCTGGGCGTTCTTCTACAACACCGTGGGCATCCCAGTCGCCGCGGGCGCCCTCTACCCCGCCTTCGGCATCCTCCTCCGGCCCGTCTTCGCGGCGGTCGCCATGGCGTTCTCGTCCGTATCCGTGGTGGCAAACTCGCTCCGGCTGCGCAGGTCGCGGATCTGACCCGACGCCCGCCGGGATCTCGCCGGCGGGCACGGCAGGCGCTCGGAACCCCCGTTGACTGGCAACCGGAATCCCGTTGACTGAGACTTCCATGTGGCGATATAAGAGAGGGACGAATACGACACGGGCAGGGGGCGTATCTGGTGTGACAGCGCGCCCGGCGCAAATGACACACCCCAGCGAAAGGAGAACGCGATGTGGTTGCTGCTTATCATCATCGTCGTGATCGCCTCATGGGTCGTCGCGATGTACAACGGCCTGGTCGTTCTGAGGAACCGCATAGAGAACGCGTGGTCCCAGATCGACGTTCAGCTCAAGCGCCGCACGGACCTCATCCCGAACCTCCTCGAGACGGTCAAGGGATATGCGTCGCACGAGAAGGAAGTATTCCTGAAGGTCACTGAGGCGCGGTCCGCCCTGGTGAACGCGCAGGGCGTTCATGACCGGGCAGAGGCCAACAACATGCTGACTGGCGCCCTGAAGACCCTGTTCGCGGTCGCCGAAGCCTACCCGGAGCTCAAGGCCAACCAGAACTTCATGATGCTCCAGGAGGAACTGGCGGGCACGGAGAGCAAGATCGCCTACGCGCGTCAGTTCTACAATGACACCGTCCTCAAGTACGACAACAAGCGCGAGAAGTTCCCGTCCAACATCATCGCCAGCTTGTTCGGCTTCAAGGACAGGGAGTACTTCGAAGTCGCAGAGACGGACCGCGAGCCGGTCAAGGTGGACTTCAGCTCGTAGCGAGTCCCGCGCTCGGCGCCCGCGCCGTACGCGATTCACCGAGGCAGTGAGGGACCGAAGATGGACAACCTGGTGTTCAAGCTGATCCTGGCGCTTCTCTATCTCTTTGCCGGGCTCGGGCTCATCCTTGGAAGGCGCAGGCTCGTCGAGGGCGGCAAGCCGCCGAACCTCGCGCTGCCCGCCGCGCTTCTGATACTGGCGGCGATCATCACGCCCTTCCTCTAGGAAAGCGCTCCATGTGGGAACAGATAACCAGCAACCGAGTGAAGTCGGTCGTGCTCGTCGTATTTTTCGTGGCGTTCGTGATCTTCCTCGGATGGATCTTCGGCAGAACCACCGTGTGGGGTCCTTACGCCCCCATTCTGGCGGCTGTGATCGCCGGCGTCGGTGCGTTCGTCAGCTACTACAAGAGCGACCAGATAGTCCTGGCCGTCAGCAAGGCTCATCTGGCTGACAAGTCGCAGTACCCACATCTCTACAACTCCGTCGAGGGCCTTGCTATCGCTGCGGGGCTGCCCAAGCCTGCGCTCTACGTCATCGAGGACAGCGCACCGAACGCCTTCGCGACCGGCAGGAACCCGGAGCACGCGGCCATCGCCGTCACCACGGGGCTTCTCCAGAAGCTCAACCGCACGGAGCTCGAGGGGGTGATCGGCCACGAGATGTCGCACATCGCCGACTACGACACGCTTCTGATGACAGTGACGGTCGTACTCGTGGGGACGGTCGCGCTCGTAAGCGACTGGATGCTGAGGAGCTTTCTGTGGGGAGGCCGCAGACGGAGCAGAGGCTCGGGAGGCGGTCAGGCGGGGATGATACTGATGCTGGTGGCCGTGGCCCTCGCGATACTCTCACCGCTCATCGCGCAGCTCATCAGGCTGGCGATATCCAGGCGCCGCGAGTTCCTTGCCGACGCGAACTCCGCGCGCCTCACTCGATATCCCGCCGGCCTCGCCAGCGCGCTCGAGAAGATATCGGCCGACACCGAGCCGCTCGAGGTCGCGAACAAGGCGACCGCTCACCTCTACATCGAGAACCCGCTCAAGGAGCATGGCGGGAGGATGAATGTCCTCTTCTCGACGCACCCTCCTGTGGAGCAGCGGATCACGGCCCTGCGGGCGATGTAGCGCGCGAACCACTGCGGAGCGCCGGCGACAGAGAAGAAACAAAGAACGGGGATGTCCGAGATGGACATCCCCGTGTTGCGTTCACAGTGTTCCCGGCGGCCTCGTTGCGGCG
>JBDRTQ010000468.1:0-4275 GCA_043823885.1 Candidatus Eiseniibacteriota bacterium
GTAATGACTTCGATCCTCTCGTATACCTCGAGGCCGGTCCCCGCCGGGATCCTGCGCCCGATGATCACGTTCTCCTTGAGGCCCCTCAGGGTGTCGGTCTTCCCCTCGGTCGCGGCCATCATGAGAACGCGTGTCGTCTCCTGGAACGAAGCAGCAGAGATGAAGCTGTCCGTGGTCAGGGCGGCCTTGGTGATGCCCAGGAGCAGAGCCTCGTGCCTCGCCGGAGCCTGCTTCTCGTCCTTCTTCCGAACGCCCTTGTTCTCCTCGGCGATCCTGCGATTCTCGGCCTCGAACTCGGAACGCGTCACGACCTGTCCCTCGAGGAACTTCGTGTCGCCCGGCTCGACCACCCTAACGCGCTGGAGCATCTGCCGGACTATCATCTCGATATGCTTGTCGTTGATCTTGACGCCCTGCAGGCGGTAGACCTCCTGGATCTCATTCAACAGGTATTCCTGCACGGCCTTCTCACCCTTGATGGAGAGGATGTCGTGCGGATCGATCGGACCCTCGGACAGGCGGTCGCCCGCCTGCACTACCTCGCCGTCGTGGACTCTGAGGTGCGTTCCGTGTGGCAGCTTGTATACCTTCTCGCCGCCCTCGACCTCGTCGTTGACGACCCGGATCTCGCGCATGCCCTTCTTGACCTCGCCGAAGCGGAGCACACCGTCGATCTCGCTGATGGTCGCGGGGCTCTTCGGGGGTCTCGCCTCGAACAGCTCCTCGACACGCGGCAGTCCACCCGTGATGTCCCGGGTCTTTCCGAACTCCCGCTGGATCTTCGCCAGGACCGTGCCCGGGGCGATCTGATCGCCGTCCTTGACGAGCATGCGGGCGCCGGTCGGGCAGATGTACTCGCCGGTCGACTTCCCCGACTTCGACTGGACGATGATCGACGGATGGAGTTCCTTCTGGGGATCCTCCACGATGACGCGCTCGCGGTGGCCGGTGGTTTCGTCCGCCACGCGCTCCATCGTCCGTCCCTCCACGACCTGGTCGAACACGACCTTCCCGCCCGCTCTTGCGATGATCGGATCGTTGTACGGGTCCCACTCGAACAGAGCCTCGCCCTCCTCCACATGGTCGCCGTCTCCGACGAAGAGCGTCGCGCCGTACGGGATGTTGTAAGCCCTCTCACGACCATCGTCGCCTTCCTTGATGATCCGCGCGGTCCGCCCGACAACGATCCTGTTCCCGTCCTTGTCGGTCTTGAGAATCCTCGCCGCGTCGAACGGCAGTCTGATGATGCCGGGTGCCGTGGCCTCGCGCCTCGAGCTCTCCGCGATGCGGCCGGACGTGCCGCCGATGTGGAAGGTCCGCAACGTCAGCTGCGTTCCGGGCTCACCGATCGACTGTGCCGCGACGATACCCACGACCTCGCCGATCTCGACCACCCGGCCGTTACCGAGGTTCCGCCCGTAGCACGCCGCGCAGACGCCGCGAGGCGACTCACAGGTCAACACGGAACGGATGACGACCTGCTCGATGTTCATGTTGTGCAGCTTCTCGGTCCCTTCCTCATCGATCATCTGGTTGCGCTTGATGAGGACTTCCTTGGTGGTCGCGTCTACCACATCCTCGGCCACGACTCGGCCCAGCACTCTCTCGTGCAGCGGCTCGACCACCTTGCCGGCCTCTGTGAGAGCCGTCGTCAGCGTGCCGCGTGAGGTGCCGCAGTCGATCTCGGAGATGACGACCTCCTGAGCGACGTCGACGAGCCGCCTGGTCAGGTAGCCCGCGTCCGCGGTCTTGAGCGCCGTGTCTGCAAGACCCTTCCGGGCGCCGTGCGTCGAGATGAAGTACTCGAGAGCGGTCAGCCCCTCGCGGAAGTTCGAGCGGATGGGCGACTCAATGATCTCGCCCATCTGGCCGACCAGCTTCTTCGCCGGCTTGGCCATCAGTCCTCGCATTCCGGCGAGCTGGCGGATCTGGTCTTTCGAGCCTCGCGCGCCCGAGTCGGCCATCATGTGGATCGGATTGAACCCGCCGCTGGCCTGCGCCATCTCCGCCGACATGGCGTCGGCGACGTCGCTGGCCGCGTGGGTCCACGTGTCGACCACTCTGTTGTAGCGCTCGGTGTCGGTGATGACGCCGTCGCTGTAGTAGCGGGCGATCTTGTCGACTTCCTTCTGTGCGATCGCCAGAATTGCCTTCTTCTGAGGCGGCACGAGCACATCGTCGATGCCGATCGTGATGCCCCCTAACGTCGCGTAGTGGAAGCCCATGTCCTTCAGGTGATCCAGTACGTCGGCCGTCGCTTCCTGACCGAGCAGGCGGTGGCACTTGCCGACGAGATCTCTGAGCTTCCCACCGTCCATCGGCTGATTGACGAACTGGAGCTCCGGAGGAAGTATCTGATTGAAGAGCACCCGGCCAGGCGTCGTGATCTTCGTCTTGCCGTTGAGCCTCACCTTGATCCAGTCGTGCAGCTCGACGGCGTCGTTGTCCAGCGCGAAGACCACCTCGTCCGATGTCGCGTATGCCTTCATCTTCTTTGCGTCGGGCTCATCCGCGACCGCCTTCGTCAGGAAGTAACACCCGAGCACGATGTCCTGCGACGGCGACGCGACCGGCCTTCCGTCCGCCGGCAGCAGGATGTTGTTGACCGAAAGCATGAGCACGCGGCACTCCACCTGCGCCTCAAAGCTCAGAGGCACGTGGACCGCCATCTGGTCACCGTCGAAATCGGCGTTGAACGCCGAACAAACGAGCGGGTGGATCCTGATGGCCTTGCCCTCGACCAGGATCGGCTCGAAAGCCTGAATGCCCAGGCGGTGCAGCGTCGGGGCTCGGTTCAGGAAGATGGGATGGTCAGTGATGACGTCCTCGAGCGCGTCCCAGACCTCCGGCGTGCGCCTGTCTATCAGGTTCTTCGCCGCCTTGACCGTCTGGGCGTGACCGAGTTCCTGGAGTCTTCTCACGATGAACGGAGAGAAGAGCTCGAGCGCCATCGTCTTCGGAATACCGCACTGGTGCAGCCTGAGCTCGGGACCGACCACGATGACCGAACGTCCGGAGTAGTCGACCCTCTTGCCGAGCAGGTTCTGGCGGAAGCGGCCCTTCTTGCCCTTGAGCAGATGCGACAGGGACTTGAGGACTCTGCGGCCGCGGCCGCGCACCGCGCGCGAACCTCTTCCGTTGTCAAAGAGCGCGTCTACTGCCTGCTGGAGCATCCTCTTCTCGTTTCTGAGGATGATCTCAGGCGCCTTTATCTTGAGCAGGCTCTTGAGCCTGTTGTTCCTGTAGATGACCCGCCTGTAGAGGTCGTTCAGGTCCGACGTCGCGAAACGCCCACCCTCGAGCGGAACCAGCGGACGGAGGTCCGGAGGAAGAACCGGAATGACGTCCATGACCGTCCACGAAGGCTCGTTGCCCGACCCTCGGATCGAATCGAAGACCTGCAGCCTCTTCAGGGCCTTCTTCTTCGCCTGCTTGGTTCCGTCCGTCGCTCTAGCCGCGGCACGCAGCTCGTTGTAGCAGTCCTCGACAACGACGGCCTTCAGCAGTTCCGCGATGGCGGCAGCGCCCATCTCCGCCCGAACCTCCAGGCCCGGAGCGGTCGCGAACTCGGCCATTCTCTCACCGGACAGGAGTTCACCGACCTTGAGGTCGCTCTTGCCCGGGTCCAGCACGAGGTACGACTCGTAGTAGAGCACCCGCTCGAGGTCGCGGCGCTTCATGTCAAGCAGCCGCCCGATGATGTTCGGGTTGCCACGGAAGAACCACACGTGCGCCACCGGGACCGAGAGCTCGATGTGACCGAGACGCTCGCGGCGAACCTTGGACTGAGTGACCTCGACGCCGCAGTTCTCGCAGATCATGCCGCGATATCTGATACGCCGGTACTTCCCGCAGTTGCACTCCCAGTCCTTGACCGGCCCGAAGATACGCTCGCAGAACAGGCCGCCCTTCTCGGGCTTGAAGGACCGATAGTTGATCGTCTCGGGAAGCGTCACTTCGCCGTGTGACCAACTCCGAATGGCCTCGGGCGAGGCGAGCCTGATCTGGATCGCCTTGAACTCGTGAGGCCCCTTGTGCTCGTCAAAGACGCCGAAATACACCGACCTACCTCCTCGACAAGACCTATTCCTTAACCAGCGTGACGTCCAGACCGAGGCTCTGAAGCTCCCGGATCAGAACGTTCACCGACTCTGGCAAGCCAGGGGTGAAATCCAGGTCTCCTTTAACGATCGATTCATAAATCTTGGCGCGGCCTTCTACGTCATCAGATTTGGCTGTGAGAAGCTCTTGAAGTGTATATGCTGCACCGTATGC
>JBDRTQ010000469.1:0-4093 GCA_043823885.1 Candidatus Eiseniibacteriota bacterium
CTGAGACGCTTGACGTCGCTCTCCGGCATGTCGTAGTGCACGTACCGAGTGTGGAAGTTGTGGCGAGTGGGATCACGGAGAATCCTGAGCGCCTGGACCAGCGGCCTCAACGTGTAGGACTGGTAGAAGGCGACCGCCTCGATGACGTTTCCCCTGTTCAGTTCCTTCTTCGTCAGGATCTGGAACAGGCCGAACAGCACGCGGAGCTCAGCCACTCGCCCCCTGAGTGTCCTCGCGAACGACTCGGCGTCGAGCGGGTCGAAGCGCACGACACCGCTCTTGTCAAAGTAGACGCGGGGCCGTCCGTGGATCGCGGGCTGCAGGAACTTGTCCTCTGCCCCGGACTTCATTACCACGAAGTCCAGCATGAGAAACGGACTCGCACCCTCGAGCGTGTAGAAGGCCTGGGAGTGGCCGTGCCACGTGGGCTCCGGAAGGCGGTACCTGACGTCCACGGGCGACAGCGTGTTCAGCGTGCGTTCCGCCACGCTGAACACGTCCTCCACCCGATCGTCGTTGCAGGCCACCTGAAGGTCTATGTCCGACCATTCGTCGACGCGGTCGAACGAGACCGCCCCCGCCTCCCACATCGCCTGAACGTAATCCAGGGGCTCGAGGGCGTTCCTCATCGCATCGAGGACCGCCTCACGCCCCACGTCGTACTGCGGCATGTTGGTCCTCCGCGTGGTTGCGGACTCCGGCTGCGCCGGTCAGTCCTTGAGGTCTCTGACGGTGACCATGCTGAAATCGAGGTCCTTGAACGAGCGCGCCGTCTTCTTCGCCTCCCGGTCGATGGCCTGCGCGCCGCGGCCGGAGAACTCGTTCTTCTGGATCTGTGAGAGGATGAGCAGTTCGAAGGCGGTCGACCTCATCCAGTCGACGTCGACGCGATACCCGCACACCGCCATCGCCTGCGTCCTGTCCAGGAAGCGCCTGAGCACGCGCCTGTCTATGCGAAGCGTGCTGCATGACGAGAACATGATGAAGCGGTTGGCGCACTTGCCCTCCATCAGCTTTCCCAGGTCGTCTATCGAGTATGAGTGCGTTCCTATCAGCAGCTCGCTGGCGCTACCATGGGTGGCGAGATAGAGGATGGGGTAGCGATCATAGCGCTTCTGCATCCACTTCCCTATGTACAGTTCGAACTCCTCTATGGTCGCGCAGTCGACATGGATGTAATCGATCAGGGCATTGAGGTTGAGGAGATCCAGAAGCGGCTCGACGCTCGAAGGAGTCCGCAGGTCCGGGTCCCAGATCCCCTCGATGCAGAAGATCCCCTTGGTCTGACCTCGTTTTCTCATCCGTCCTCCGCGGAGACAGCGGCGCGTCGAGTGTGTTCGGCGACCGCCGCCGCGAGATGCGCGCCGCTCAGGATCAGCAGGCTCGCGATATAGACCCAGGAGAGGAGCGCCAGCAGCGTCCCCAGCGAACCGTAGACCAGACTGTAGCGGGTGAGCCCGGCGGCCATGAATCGAGTGAACAACGTGGTGGCTCCCCACAGGGCGAGCGAGCACGCCGCGGCGCCGGCGAACGCCTCCCTCCAGAGCACTTCCGCTTTGGGAAGCCACCTGTACAGGAGCGTCAGGACAATCGTGATGAAGACGAAGAGAGCGGCCGTTGAGGGCAGCATGTCCAGAAACTCCGCTGCCGTCCTGTGCGCGGCCTCCCATTCCCTGGGAAAGCTGACGAGCGTCCTGGCCACCAGATAGAGCAGCACGAGCCCGACCAGACTCGCCACCATCGCCAGTGCGAACAGCCTCTCGCTAAACAGGTTTCTGGAGCTGCCGGACCGCCACGCCCGGTTGAGATTCCTGACCAGCGTACCGAACGCGCTGGTCGCCGCCCACGCCAGTCCAAGGACGCCGACCCCGCCGACCGCGCCGCGGGCCTGCACGACGTCCATGACGTTCTGGCGGACGAGTTCACGCGAGACCGGAATTAAACGGAGGACCACATCGAGCAGGCGCTCGTGCGCATCCGCCGTCACGAGCACCCTGCTCCCGCCGGCCACCAGCAGAAGCAAGAGGGGAAACAGGGAGAACACCGCGTAGAAACTCATGCTGGCGGCCGCTTCGGGCCCGCGCTCGTCGCCCAGTCGCCTGAACGCTGTCCCGAGGATCCGGAAGGTGGTGCGCACGACTCGCATCACAACCCTGCCTTGTTCGCACCACGCCTCGCCACGTGGGCGGCCACGGGCGGCCAGGTTCTAGTTATTGGAGGAGTCGTTCTGAGCGAGTTCCTCGAGGCGGTGAATAGCCTTGGTGATCTCGTTCAGACGGAACTCGATCGAGTTCAGGATCCAGAACTGGAAGTGCTCAACTCGGGCCTGCTTGTGGATCATCCAGATGATCTTCACCGACACCAGCAGCACGCCCAACTCGATGGAGAAGATAGGAGGCAGCGGCATCTCAAAGCCCAGAGCGTGGCGAAGCACGTCCACGGCGAAGAGGAGCGCTATGGCTGTCAGGAAGAAGATGTTCAGGATCCGATCCCGCCTGTTCGAGGCTACGCCACCGATCTGACCGACGAGGGCGCGGATCTTCTCCTTCTCCTCCCGAAACTGCTCCAGCTCCTCCCGAAGGGCCGCGGTGTCCGTTGGTGCCATTCCTGACCTCCAGGCCCGCCGTCAGTCGTTCCCGCCGCCTCTGCCCATCATCGCGATGCAGTCGGTCGCACACACGTCAGCGCAGAGGCCGCAGCCGTAACACTTGTTCCCGTCGACCACGAGCGCCCCGTCGACCGTTGTCCTGGCCCCGAAGTAGCATACGCGAACACACTCGCCGCAGTGGTTGCACGCATCGGTCGTGCTCGCTATCGACGCTCCCTTGTCGCACGGTTCGTCGTCCGCCTGGAAGTAACCGCAGCAGTCATCGCAGCAGAAGCAGACGCCCTCGGTGCGCGACCTGTCCACGTACCCCCTGAAAGGCCGGGTCACGAGATGGCTCTGCTCCGCGAGCAGGAGGAGCGCGTCGGCCTCCGCTCGCGACACCTCCCGGTGGTTCCCGCCGGTCGGCGGGAACTCCGGAACCACGTACAGGCACACGTCCCGCCGTGAACGCCGGCATTCGCCCCGCTCCTCACGGCACCCGCAATCCGATATCCAGAAGTTCTCGTGCTCGTCGAAGATGGTCCTGGCCTCGTCGCGCGTGCACACGTAGTGAAGGGGGATCTCCCTCTCGCCCGCGCCGTTCTCGTCGACCATGCCCGCGACCTCCCTCACTCCCGGAATTTCTCGAATCGCTCCCGAGACGCTTTGCAGATGGGGCAGGTCTCGGGCGGATGCTCGCGCGCGCACAGGTAGCCGCACACGCGACAGCGCCAGACGGGCTGAGCGCCATTCCCGGGCGCGGCACCGCCGGACGAAACCGCGCGCACGCGCTCTCTCGCGCTCTCCGTCGCCGGCCGCCTCTCCGGTATGGCTTCGAGCGCCCTGCCGCCCTCCAGCACCTCCTTCGACACGTACAGCGCGCAATAGCACGCGCCCCACTCCTCGAGGTCGGCGTCCCTGTAGTCGCAGGGACACACTATGTCCAGGTCGTCCTCCGCGTCACCTGATGCCAGACGGCAGGGGCAGCTTCTGTATCCGAGGCGCCGCTCGTTGACAAGAAGACCCTCTGCCAGCGCGCCTGAGAACCCGGGATCGGGATTGAGATGGTAGCCACTCGATTCTGCGTCGCGGTCCAGTGCGAGTCGCAACGCCTCGATCTCCTCGTTCGGTATGCTCGAGTCAGCGCTCAAAGCCCGAGGACCTCCTTCGCCTCGTCCGGCTTGTATCCGTTCACCGACCGGATCCCGTCGATCACCAGCGTCGGGAACGACGACGCCGGATTCCATCTGCGCAACTCACGCAGCGCCGCATCCCGCTCGGCACCCTCCAGCTTGTCGACGTACACGACGGTGAACACGACGCCCTCGCTCTCGAGGAACTGTCTCATCTTCTTGCACCAGACGCACGTCGACAGGCCGTACATGATGACGCCGTGCCCCGATGCTCCCCCCGATCCGTGACCCGCCGATGACATCATCCGCGTCTCCTCTTATCGCCGAACGCCGCGCCCGAGGACGCGCTCGACGTCCTCGATCTTGCCCGTCA
>JBDRTQ010000470.1:0-11722 GCA_043823885.1 Candidatus Eiseniibacteriota bacterium
AGGCCTCGAATTCCGTCTGCGCCTGCGCGCAGGACGCCGAGCCTGAAGCCGCCGCCGCAATACCGCTCGACACCATCCCGCCCGCTCCCGTCACGGAATTCGAGGCCTCCGACTACGTCGACAACAGCGACGCCGGAGACAAGATAGAACTCACGTGGACCCTTTCGCCGGACGACCCGGCCGACGGAGGCGGCCTGAACGATGTGCTTGTCTACCGGCTCTGGCGGTCCGAGGGGGCAGACGCGAGCCGGGACTCGCTGGGCTTCGCCGTCGCGGGTCAGGCTCGATACGTGGACGAAACGGCGGAACCGGGCGTTGACTACCACTACCACGTCGCCGCCTACGATGGCACGAACTACTCGGCGCGGGAGTCGTTCGGGCCCGTGTCGGGGCGCGCGAACTTCTTCCAGGGCTCGCGCGCGTCCGTGCTCGTGCTCATGCTGATCTTTTTCGGCATGGTGCTCGTGTTCACCAAGCTAGCCGAGCGCGGCGCCGACCTGTTCGTCCGTCGCATCCCCGGACTCAACGCCATCGAGGAGGCCGTGGGCCGCGCCACCGAGATGGGCCGACCGGTCCTCTACGTACCGGGTATCGGCGAGATCGACAACATCATGACCATCGCAAGTCTCACCATCCTCTCGCACGTGGCCAAGATCACGGCCAGGTACGGGACGCCTCTCATCGTGCCTTGTGCGCGCGCCGTCGTCATGTCCGCCGCTGAAGAGGTCGTCAAGGAGGCCTACGCGGAGGCCGGCAAGCCCGACGGCTACAACCGGGACAACATCCGCTACCTGTCGGACGCGCAGTTCGCGTTCGCGGGAGCGGTCAACGGCATCATGCTTCGTGAGAAGCCCGCGGCGAATCTGTACCTCGGGGCCTTCTGGGCGGAGTCGTTGCTGCTGGCCGAGACCGGCTTCGAGGCCGGCGCCATTCAGGTCGCCGGGACGGCGATGGTCTCGCAGCTGCCGTTCTTCGTGACGGCGTGCGACTTCACGCTGATGGGCGAGGAGCTCTACGCGGCGAGCGCGTATCTCTCCCGCGAACCGAAGCTCCTCGGAGGGCTCAAGGGCTCCGACTGGATGAAGGTCGTTTCCATCGCTCTTATGGCCGCGGGCGTCGTGCTGTATCTTCTGAACACGGACAGTGCTTTCGTGGCGTGGTTCCAGACGCAGTAGGACGGGGCGCGCGGGAACAACGTTCGCGCGTCGCAGCAGGGGTCACCGGATGAGACGAGAGATACCGCTGGCAATCACCTTCCTGATCGGCATTTTCATGCTGGTCGACTTCTTCGTTCCCCATCACGTCGTCTCCTCCTCGGCCGAGGAGATGAAACAGTGGGGGACGATCGTCATTGCCGCGTCGATCCTGCTCGGAGTCGGCAATCTCATCCGCGTTCACTTTCACAAGATCCGAAGGAAGCGTGAGGGCTGGGGATACAGCATCGTGACACTGGCGATAATGGCCGCCATGTTCGGCTTCGGGGGGCCGTGGGGCACGATCGCTGAGGGCTCCGCGTTCAACTGGATGTTCCTGAACATGCAGGTCCCTCTGCAGAGCACGATGTTCTCGCTCCTCGCGTTCTTCATCGCGTCCGCGGCGTACCGGGCGTTCAGGTTGCGGTCGGCCGAGGCGAGCCTGCTTCTCATCGCGGCCATCATTGTGATGCTCGGCCGCGTGCCTCTCGGGCAGCTCATGACCCGTAGTTGGCCCGAGGCCGTACAACTGCCCAACATAACTGAGGCAATCATGGCGTACCCGAACATGGCGGCGTTCCGTGGGATACTCATGGGTGCCGCGCTGGGCGTCATGGCGATGGGGCTTCGCATCATCCTCGGGATCGAACGTTCGTACCTGGGTGGGGAGAAGTAGTCGATGGCCAGGAAGCCTTTCGACATACGCAGCATAGACAGGCGGATCATCTTCACGCTGATCTTCGTGGCCGTCGTGTGGCCGCTGGTACAGCCGATGCGCCTGCCCATCAACGTGTCTCCGCCTGTGCAGACGCTCTACGATGCCGTCGAGGCCATTCCGCCCGGGTCGATAGTGATGCTCGGCGCTGACTACAGCCCCGACACCATGCCCGAGCTCCAGCCGATGGTCGATACGTTCCTGCGTCACGCGTTCTCGCGCGACCTCAGGGTCGTGGTCGCATGCCTGTGGCCGGCATCTCCGCCGCTGGTCGAGAGGGTGATGGGTCCTCTCGCTGAGGAGTACGGCAAGGTCTACGGCGTCGACTACGTCAACCTGGGCTACATGGCCGGCGGCATAGTCACGCTGCTCGGCATGGGGTCCAGCATCCCGAACACGTTCCCGAGCGATTACGGTGGAACGCCGGTGGGCCAGATCCCGCTGATGCAGGAGGTCCAGAACTTCGACGACATCGCGTTCGTCATGGAGGTCTCGGCCGGCACACCGGGGACGCGCGAGTGGGTGCAGCAGGTGCAGGGCCGCTACAGGGTGGCTCTGGGATCGGGCACGACCGCGGTCGGCGCGCCCAACTTCTACCCGTATGTGCAGAGCGGGCAGCTGACGGGACTACTGGGCGGCCTCAAGGGCGCCGCGGAGTACGAGACGCTCATCGGATACCCCGGCGACGCGACCAAGGGCATGGACGCCCAGTCGATAGTCCACGCGCTGGTCGTGGTGTTCATCCTGCTCGGCAACGTGGTCTACCTGCTGTCGCTCCGCAGGCGAGGCGAGGCAGTGGAATAGCGAGGAAGACGGCATGAACTGGCTTCACATGCTCTTCAACGGACCTCCCGGAACGCCGCCGTCGGTGGTCTGGGGCTATTGGGTCGCCGCCATCCTCACCATCAGCATCTACAGCTTCCTCTACAAGGACAACCCGCTCTACAAGTTCGCGGAGGCCCTGTTCGTCGGTATCGGCGCCGCCTACTGGATGTGCCTGCTCTACCACGAGACGCTCTTCCCGAAGCTGCTCCAGCCGCTCTTCTTCCCGACCGAAGAGCAACCCTTCATGTGGATCCGGATATTCCCAGGTGTGCTCGCCATCTTCATGCTGCTCAGGTTCTATCCGAAGCTGTCGTGGCTGTCGAGGTGGGCTCTGGGGTTCATCGTGGGTATGTACTCGGCCGTCAACATCACCGGTTTTGGTCAGGGCGACTTCGTCGCTCAGATATACGCGACCATGAGCACGCCGCTCAGAGGAACTCCGACGAGCGAGATCATTCTCAATCTCATCGCCATCATCGGCGTCTTCGCCGTGCTCATCTACTTCTTCTTCTCCAAGGAGCACAAGGGTGCTCTGGGCGGAGTGGCGAAGCTCGGCATCTGGTTCCTCATGGTTGCGTTCGGGGCGTCCTTCGGCTACACGGTTATGGGTCGCGTGTCACTCCTGATCGGCAGGATGACCTTCATGCTGAGGGACTGGCTCCACCTGATAGACTGACCTCGACGCTGTTCCGACCGGGCCGGCCTCTCACGGCCGGCGGCTCCCCTGCGATGCTCTGACCATTCACCAGCGGACGACACCAGCTCCGCGCGCAGCCGCGCGCGGGCGGGCGAGTCGTCCGGCGGGGATCGATGTGAACTCCTGGCGTTTTCTCAATTCCGGGCGAGCTGACGGCGCGACCAACATGGCCGTGGACGAGGCGATCCTCGCGGGAGTGAGGGATGGTTCGTCGCCCCCGACCCTGCGGGTCTACGCCTGGGAGCCGCCGACCGTATCGATAGGGCACTCGCAGAAGGCGTCGACCGAACTCGATCTGCAGGCGTGCGCGAGGAAGGGCTTCGGCGTCGTCAGGCGGCCGACGGGAGGCAGGGCGGTTCTGCATGCGGGGGAGCTGACCTACTCGGTGGTCGGCCCGTCAGGCGTTCCGCCGCTCGGCGGGAGCATAGCCGAGTCGTACCGGGCGATCGCTGCCGGCCTCATGCTCGGGCTCACCGCTCTGGGCATCCACGCGGAGCTGGCGCCGGCCTCGACCGCATCGAGGAGCAGGGGAGAGGTGGCGCCGCCGTGCTTCGTCAGCGCCGGACGGTTCGAGGTGGTGGTAGAAGGCAGGAAGCTCATCGGCAGCGCGCAGAGGCGCGTCGGAGCGGCCGTGCTCCAGCACGGTTCGCTCCTGACCGACGGGACGCACCTACAGATCGCCGACGTCCTGCGCGTCCGGAAAGAGTCGGAGCGCGCGGCCATCAGGCGGACACTGGCGCTGAAGGCCACCGACCTGGCCGCGCTGATATCGCCGCCGGTCGGGTTCGAAGTGCTCGCCGGCGTCATCCGGACGGGATTCGAGAACGCGTGGGGGATTACGCTTTCTGACGGCACACTCACTGAGCGCGAGTCGGAGGCCGTTGTGGGACTCACAACCGACCATTACGCAGTGGGTTAGGCGCGACAAAAATGCGATTGACAACGCGTCTTGGCATGTGGTTAATTGATAGATGTGGATAACGAGCGACCGGCCCTCGTCCCACTGGGACGAAGAGGCGGATAGTTATATGTCGGAGGACCCCCGAGGAGATGAGAAGACCATGAGACTACCGAGACGGCCGTCCCGGGAGAACGGATTCGCGCGCCTGACGTTGCTCATCGCGCTGGCCGTGATTCTCGTTGCCGCGCCCGCATTCGGGCAGGCGACCGGACGCATCACGGGCAAGGTGACCGATGCACAGAACGGCTCTCCGCTGGCCTACGCAAACGTGTCGATCATCGGCACGGCCTATGGGAATATCACGAATCAGCTTGGCGAGTACGTCATCGACTATCTGCCGGTGGGCACGTACGTCGTCCAGGTCTCCTACATGGGTTACAAGGCGAACCGCGTGTCGGACGTCGTGGTTGAGCGCGACCGTTCCACCACGGTGAACATCTCGCTCGATGAGGACTCGTTCTTGGCGGACGAGGTCGTCGTTGAGGCCGACCGGCCCCTCGTAGACGTCGAGAAGACCACGACGACGCGCCGCATGGACGAGGAAGAGGTCAAGGTCCGTCCTATCAGCACCGTCGCGGAGGCCGTGGCTACCCAGCCGGGCGTTGTTCTTGTGGACGGTGAACTGCACGTCCGCGGCGGGCGCGCCAGCGAGGTCAAGTACTACGTCGACGGCATTGCCATCACTGACGCCGCCAGCGGCACCGGCGGTCTCGAGGTCAGCCTGTCGTCGCTGTCCGGTTTCGACCTGCTCTCGGGAGGGTTCGATGCCGAGTACGGCAACGTTCAGTCTGGCGTCGTCAACCTGCAGACGCGAGAGGGCGGGCGGCAGTTCTCCGGTGAGCTGAAGTACATGACAGACGACTACGGCGCCCCGGAGAGGACCTACGACAACTACGACAACGTCCTGTTCGGGTTCGGCGGCCCGCTGTTCACAGAGAGAGTGCGCTACTACGTGTCGGGCGAGGGGCGCTTCAGTGACACGGACCTCCCGACCACCGAGGAACGAGAAGCGCGCGATCTCTGGGGCAATCTTCTTGGCCTCCAGGTGCACGACAGGCAGTCGATGCTGGGCTCCGGCCAGGCCAAGGTCTCGTTCATCGTCACTCCCACGAAGAAGCTGACGGCCGAGTATCTGATCTCCAGGACGGTCCGTGACTTCTACTTCCACAACTACTCGAGGACGGGCTACTGGTCCAGGGAGCACGAGGACTGGTCCCACGTGCCTCTCGATGACACCTACGAGTACTACAACGCGGCCGAGCACACTCCGTCGTCCGACAACCAGTTCTCGACGCGGAAGCTGGTGTGGCGCGACAACGTCAG
Organism: Candidatus Eiseniibacteriota bacterium; assembly: GCA_043823885.1. GTDB lineage: Bacteria > Joyebacterota > Joyebacteria > Joyebacterales > Joyebacteraceae > JALGZG01. The sequence goes on from JBDRTQ010000470.1 coordinate 5,715, forward strand.
CCCGACGATGTTCTACACCGTGAAGCTGGCCCGCTTCGAGTCAGAGGAACAGTACTCACTGCACGACGACCCGAACGACTACTGGTGGCGGGCCTACGTCGGCGGCGCCTCGACTGTCGATGAGGATTCGGACAACGACCTGAACCCCGAGCCGGGCTACTACAGGACCTGGGGTGACAACCTCGGCTGGACGCGCAACGTCACGAGCGCGACGACCGTCAAGGCCGACCTGACGAACCAGCCGAACGAGACCCACCAGATGAAGAGCGGCTTCGAGGTTGTCTACAACGAGCTCAACGTCAAGGAACTCAGCCTGGGTACGCTGATCCCAAGCGCCGGGGACACCACAAGGGTCTTGCCCGACGGTACCGTCATCAATCCGGACTTCCAGTTCTTCGATTGGGACCGGGCGCTCAACACCGATGAGCGCTACCAGCACAACATGTTCAGGGGATTCCCGACACACGGTGCGATGTATCTGCAGGACAAGATGACTCACGAGGGCATGATCGTTCGAGCGGGTCTCAGGCTCGATTGGTCCGACCCCGGTCCCGCGTCCGACGTCGGCCAGAGCGCGATCTGGCGGGAGAGAGTCAACGCTGTTCTCTCGCCCAGGCTCGGCATCGCGCATCCCATCTCAGACAGGGACGCCCTGCATTTCCACTACGGACGGTTCTACCAGATGCCCCACCTCACGGCTCTCTACGAGTCGGGGGAGAGCATCGACGAGGCGCCCGCCGGCAGGGTCATCGGCTATTCCGGTCTCCAGCCCGAGGTGACAACGTCGTACCAGTTCGGCGCCGAGCACCAGTTCTCCCAGAACCTCGCCGTGGACGTCACGGGATTCTACAAGGACATCTTCGGCCTCCTGGCCACCGAGGAGTACTCGCGAGGTCCGACGGAGGGGTCGGTCTTCCCGTACGTCAACAAGGACTACGCCTCGTCCAAGGGCGTGGAGTTCAAGCTGACGAAGCGATTCGCCAACTACTTCATGGGCAACTTCAGCTACACCTGGCTGCAGGCCACCGGCGTATCCTCGGACGAGAACCAGGGCGCGCAGGCGGAGGCCATAGGACTGCCCAGGCAGCCGCTCAAGGAGATTCCGCTTAATTGGGACGAGCGGCATTCGATGTCGGGGTTCCTCTTCGTCAGTGACCCCGGCAACTGGGAAGTGACGTTCGACTACAACTACGGCAGCGGCACGCCGTACACTCCCAGCATCCTCGGTCAGAAGGTGATCGACCCCGAGTCCGTGAACTCCGGAAGGCGGCCGTCGCACCAGAACCTCGACATCAGGGGCACGAAAAAGTACAAGCTCTACGGCCAGGAGTTCAGCCTGTTCTTCGAGGCCCACAACGTGTTCGACAAGAAGAACCTGCGAGGGCTGGGAGCCTATGGGGCCGAGTACTACACGATGACAGGCAATCTCGGGGGCGCATACGTTGAGACCGGTGCTGACGGTCGCGAGCGTCTGGAGCCCCTGAACGATCCTTCGGTCTTCTCCGAGGGGCGCTACATAAGTGTCGGTATCGCTGTCGACTGGTAGCTCTGCGGCGCGCATGGTGTCGGACTGCCCATCCATGCGAGACGTCGGGTCTCTCATCGGTGGCGGGCGGAAGCACCCGTACGGAGGTGGTTGATGATTCGTTTCAGATGGATGACGCACGGAATGTCTGGCGCTCCCGGACGGGCGGAGCGCCTTGTCGCTACGGTCGCGCTCTGTGCGCTCGTGGCCGCCCTGGTGGTCTCGGTCGCGGGGGTTGCCGTGGCCCGCATGGAGACCTCGAACCGGAAGGACCAGGACGAGGTGACGGCGCCTCCGTCGCGTTCCCAAAGCTACTGGGGCTACTATCATAACGTCGGGCAGCTCCTGCTTCACGTGTCGAACCTGGGCTTCTTCGGCGACTGGCCGGGTCAAGACCTCGACGACCTCACCGCGCCCTCGGCCGAGTGGCCGGCGGGCAGCGCGCATAACTACGTCTTCGCCGCCGGCATCTGGGTGGGGGGCATCGTCACGGACAGCGAGACCGGTGAGGTAGACACGTTGGTCTCGGCAGGTGTCTACCAGCTCGAGTACCGTCCGCTCGATGATCCGCTCAAGGTGATGTACGAGTCGTGGGAGGGTGCGGCAAACAGCGGGCGGTGGTTCGACGACGACGACGACTGTCGTCCGGACCTCGACGAAGGCTTCGAGAACTTCGACGAGGACCCCCTCGACGGCCTCGACAACGACGGCGACGGGCTCATCGATGAGGACTACGCTGCCATCTCTCAGCAGATGTTCAGCTGCGAGTACGAGGACACGAACGAGGAGGACGTCAACGAGGGCCTCTCTTCTGACTTCCACCGCAGCATGGGGCTCAAGGTCATCCAGGAGAGCTACCAGTGGACCAGCGAGCAGACGGACGACTTCGTAGGCATCGACTTCACCGTCGTTAATATCGGTGAGGACACCATCCGGATGGCCTACATCGGGTTCATGGTGGACGCCGACGCGGGACCCGAGGCAATCGAGGGGTACTACGGCGACGATCGCGGCGGGTTCATAGACACGCTGATCGTCAACGTCAACCCGAACGATCCGACCGAACTCGACACACTGGACATCACGCTCGCGTACATGTACGACGACCCCTACGGAGTGGATGGCAATCAGGCGCGGGGCTATTTCGGCTGCATGTTCCTGGGACACCCGACTGCCAACGCGGACACGCTTCAGCCCGGCAATCTGCCGAATGCTCCGACCAAGGTCAAGGTTCACTCATTTGAGATCTGGTCCAGCTCCGGCGAGGATCCCAGAAACGACAGAGAGCGCTACGCTTTCCTCAGGGGCAACGCCGACTACCCGCTGATAGATGAGATCGACAACGACATCGACGGTGAGGTGGACGAGCCGGACGAGTGGCGCGTCAATATCGACAGAAACGCTGACGCTCCGCTCGACTGGCGATTCATGCTGTCCGCCGGCCCGTTCAGAGAGATCGTTCCCGGTGACACGCTGTCGATCCAGTACGCCTTCGTGATGGGCAACGGGCTGGACGGCATGCTTCAGAACGCGGCCACCGCGCAGCAGATCTACAACGGCGTCACGCAGGAGGTTCCCAACTGCGTCGGAGAGCCCGAGAGCGTGCTGATCCACTGGGTGGCCGACACGCCACCGCCTCCGCCCAACCAGGAGATCACGGCGGGCGATGGCTTCGTCAGGATCGAGTGGGACGACTTTCCGGAGGATGTGGAAGACCCGCTCACCCGCGTCAGAGACTTCTACGGCTATCAGGTCTGGAAGGCGGTCGGCTGGACCAGGGAGTCCAGCGAGCCGAGGGACCAGGACTGGCAGCTCGTGCTCGACGCGGACCGCGGGGACGGCGGAGCGGAGTTGGACTCGCTCGATACGGGTCTTCAGGGAATCGGGAAGTACAACTTCATCGACCGGCATGTGAAGAGCGGTTTCACCTACTGGTACTCGGTGACGGCCTACGACAGCACGGCCGAGGGGTACCACTTCGGCAAGTACACGCAGAACAAGACGCTCGTGGTGCCTCACTCCGGCGTGCGGGCCAGCCTTGATGACATCATCGTGGTGCCCAACCCGTATGTGAACCATGAGTACATGGCCCGCTGGAACCTGGAGCCGAACGAGGCCGACCCCACGGGCGAGAAGGTCTGTTTCCAGAATCTCCCCAGGGACGCCATCGTGAGGATCTACTCGCTTGGAGGCGAGCTCGTCCAGACCCTCTATCCCGATGCCGAAGTGGTCGGTGGGGATGCCTGCTGGAACATGATCTCGAGGAACAATCAGATCGTTGTGAGCGGTGTCTACCTCTATCATGTAGACTCCCCGATTGGAGAGCAGATCGGCAAGTTCGTCATCATCAAGTAGTTCGGGCTCCCGCCGTTGTCGGCGCGAGGGTGGTGCGACGACCGGTGGAAGGAGGACGGCCATTGACTAGGAAGCTACTGCTGGGCCTGCTCGTAGTTCTTGTTCTGACGCCTCAGGCTTCGGCTACGGAGGTATTCGAGAAGGTGGGCACCGTCGGGTGCCAGTTCCTCGAGATCGGCGCCGGTCCGCGCGGGGTGGGGATGGGGGAGGCGATGGTGTCCGCGACGGAGGGTGTGGAATCGGTCTACTGGAACCCCGCGGGTCTTCGATCCATCGTGAGGCCAACGGCGCACTTCAGCTACGGCACTTGGCCCGCGGATATCTCGCACCAGTTCGCGGCGTACGCCATGAGGCCGACCTTCATCAGGGGCGTCGTGGCCGTCAGCGTGACGACGCTTCAGATGGACCCGATGCTGGTCAGAACGGCCGACACTCCCGGCGGTGTCGGAGTGCAGTTCGATGCCGGCGACATCGCTATCGGCCTGACCTACGCCCGTGAGTTCACCGACAAGTTCTCCGCAGGCGGCACTCTCAAGTGGGTCCACTCCGGTCTCGCGGACCTCTCGCCCCTGGGTGTGGAGGGGCTCGAGGACTACACGGTCGAGGGCTTCGCCGGCGACTTCGGAACGCTCTACAACACCGGTTTCCGTTCGCTCCAGATCGGGCTGATGATCCAGAACATGGGTCCCGAGGTCACGTACGTCGCCGAACCGGTGCCCATGCCTATGACGTTCAAGTTCGGGATCTCGATGAATCTGATCGAGACGCCGGGGCAGCTCGTCAAGGTGGCGGCGGAGTTCAGGCATCCTGCCGACACATCAGAGAAGGTCAACGTCGGCGCGGAGTACGCGCTGAATGACATGTACTTTGTTCGCGCGGGTTACAAGATGGGCTATGACGAAGAGTCGTTCACGGCGGGCGGCGGAGCCCGGCTGACCGTGGGGACTCTCGGCAACCTGGGAGTCGACTACAGCTACGCGGCGTTCGGGTACCTGGGTGGTATCCACCGGGCCGGAGTCACCGTCGAGTTCTAGGTCAGTGCAGATGACCGTGTTTCCCCTGCAGGGAGAAGATCGCCGTTGGCTTGGAGTTTCCCTGGCCGGGGAAGGTGAAAGGAGAACCCACTTGCGAAGGTACCTGTTGATCGTGGGCGTGCTCGCGATGCTTCTCTCTGTTCCTCAGACGGTGCTCGCCGACGGGTCGGGGACCTACCTTGCGTCGTTCCTAGAGGTGGACGGCGGAACCAGGCAGATCGGCATGGGTGGGGCGTTCACGGGTATGGGCGACGATGCGATGACGATCTACTACAACCCCGCCGGACTCCGCTTCCTTGAGGGAAGCGAGGTGCACTTCAGCGGGTCATCCTGGCCTGCCGGGCTGTCCTATCAGCATCTGGCCTACGGATTCCGTCACAGCGTCGTGCCTGGCTACTTCGGGATCAGCTGGACCATCATGCAGATGGGTCCGTTCACCGAGAAGACCGAGTACTTCGACCCCGAGAGCGAGTTCGGCATCGGGACTCTCGAGAACGTCGATGCCGGCGACATGGCCTTCGGCGGTTCGTACGCGTGGGAGTTCTTCGACGGGCTGTCAGTCGGTGGCACCTTCAAGTGGTACCATCTGGCCATGGCAGACGCCTTCTGCGAGGGTGTCTGCGGCGACCTCGGTGTTCTCTACGACACGAGGTTCAGGAACCTGAGGGTGGGCGCCGCGGTCCAGAACGTTGGTCCCTCGAACAAATGGTCGGGGACCGGTATCGGCACGGGATTCGGTGAGGAGTTCCCGATGCCGATGATCTACCGAGCCGGAGCGTCCATAAGGGTCTACGACGTCGTGACTCACCGCCTTTCGGTGGCAGCCGACTACAAGCGGCCGCGCACGGGCGACAACCAGTTCAACTTCGGCGGAGAGTACACCTTCAACAAGGGTAAGATCTTCGCCTACGGGCGGGCGGGGTACAGGCTCGGGTACGACGAGCAGGGGATGACGCTGGGGCTCGGATTGAGGCTTCCGAGCAGCCAGGAGTCCGACGCCCGCTTCGACTACGCCTACGTCGACATGGAGAACCTGCAGCAAGTCCACAGATTCTCCGTCGCGTTCTTCTTCTAGGCCTGCGCCGCGTTCCCCC
>JBDRTQ010000471.1:0-5233 GCA_043823885.1 Candidatus Eiseniibacteriota bacterium
GTGCGTCTGGCGCTCCGGCGGCGGGAACTCGTAGCCGCAGTCGGGGCACACGGCATAGCCGGCGGCGATCAGGCTTCGGCACTCGGGGCACTGCTTCGCCGGCGCCTCGCCGTTCCCGCGGTGCCTCACGTTCTGCATGCGTATCGCATCCACGGGGCCGTGCCGCAGGACGTTTCCCCCGAAGTCGAGGACCAGGCAGTTCTCCTTCCCATCGTGGAGCCGGAACCCGCGCCCGACCATCTGGTAGTAGAGCCCGGGCGAGAGGGTCGGCCGGACCATCGCGACGCAGTCGATGTTGGGCGCGTCGAAGCCCATCGTCAGAACGTTGACGTTGACCAGGTACTTGAGCGATCCGTCCTTGAAGCCCGCCAGCACGCGGTCCCGCTCGGCGCTGGCCGTCTCTCCGAAGACCGCTGCCACCCCCGCATTTGATATCCTCCGCAGCACCGCCGCCACATGCTCCCCATGGCGGACGCCGGTAGCGAAGATGAGAACCGACCGGCGCGAGCGCGTTTGCTCGACGATCTCCCTGCAGGCCGACTCGACAAGCTCGTCGGTATCCATGAGGTCCTCGGCCTCGCCGGCGACGAACTCACCCGCGCGGACGTGGAGGCCCGATGTGTCGATCGTCTCGCGGCTCCCTTTAGTGATGAGCGGGCAGAGGTAGCCCTGGACGATCAGCTCCTTGACTCCAATCTCGTGGCAGACGTGGTTCAGGACGTTCTCCGGTTCGCAGATCATGCCGCTCTTCATGCGGAAGGGCGTGGCCGTGAGCCCGATCACGCGCACGTTCGGGTTGACCTTCCTGGCGTCATCGAGGAACGACCGGTACATGCCGTCGCCGTCCGGCGGGATCATGTGCGCCTCGTCGATGATGATGAGATCGAAGGCGTCGAGCTCGCAGGCGCGCCGGTAGACGGACTGGATGCCGGCGACGATAATGGGGTGCTCGGTGTCGCGGCTCTTGAGACCCGCGGAGTAGACGCCCGTCTTCATCCACATGTCAGGCGCAACGACGTGGAGCTTCTCGACGGCCTGCTCTAGGAGCTCGCGGACGTGCGCCAGGATGAGCACGCGTCCGTCCCAGCGGCTTACGGCGTCCTTGCAGACCGTCGCCATCACGTAGGTCTTGCCCGATCCTGTTGGCAGCACGACGCACGGGGCGTCGTCCCGCTCGCGCAGGTGGCGGTAGACGGCCGCTACTGCTTCTTCCTGGTAGGGTCTCAGTTCGAGCATTCACATCCTCCAGATGCGGACGACGGTGCGGCCCCCTGGCACGCACTCGCGCCTGATGATCCTCAGGTCAGCGATCTGACCGTCGTTGCGGTACAAGCCACCGTGCTCGAGCGCATCGAGAAGTCCTTTCTGGAGATTGTCGACATCGCGCCGCCGCCGATCGGGCGGATAGACATCGATCTCAACGCGCAGGAGCCCCATGATAGGCTTGACCCCGGCCGCCGCGAGGAGCGAGCAGACTTCCTGTCTGAACCTCCGCCCCTCGCGGCTGATGAGCGTCCTCTGCCCCACACGGCGGTAGTAGTGGTTCACCGACGGCGGATATGGCAGCTCGAGCTCGGTCACCGTCGTGCCCACGGTGGCGTGTTCGTCGTCTCCTGCGGGGGAACCCCGTTCATGGCGTCCTGCCTCGAGTAGCCCCGGATCTCGTTCACCACGTCACCCGTGTCCTCGCGCTTCTTGCACTTCACGGTTACAAGGAGCGGCAAGTTGTGGAGCTCGACCGAGTCCTTGGGCTGCATGACGCCGACCGCGCGGCAGATGGCGGAGAGCTGTCCCCGCGCGATCTGGACCGCGAGAGGGTTCTGGTTGTCGAGGTTGAGCCGGGACCAGAGAACGCGGTTCTTGTAGGGGTCGTCGAGCAGCTGGAACTGCAGCTCCAGGTAGTGGCCGTCCCCGTTCTTGGTCGCCTTCATCTCGCTGTCCGCGATGACGGCGAGGTACTTGCCCGCGGGGATGGGCTCGAAGTCGGTCGCGGGATCGACGTTGTCTGCGTTGAATCCGTTCAGGTTCGCCATGGTCACTTCGCTCCTTTGCTCTTGCCGGCCTGAGGCGCGGCGGTTGATCCATCGGTCAGGTGCTGGGCGTACGCGTTCCAGTCCAGGGGCATCTCCTCGGGGAGGTTCAGGCGGTTCTTCGCCACGTGTGCGGGGCGCTCGACCGTGCGGAGGATGCGCTCGCCGGTCCCTATGCCACGCGTCCGCTTGCGGTCGAACCCCTCGTCCATCTGCCGTGTGAGGACCCTGAAGCTCGCGAAGAGGACCTCGTCACACCACTCCTGGACGACCTGCGACGCCAGGCGGTGGAGGCGCGGAACGTAGCGGTCGTAGGACTCGGTCTCGGGGTTCTCGAAGCGCTCGATCCGGGCGTGGGCGATCAGAACGATCATTATGCCCCTGTCGTTGCGGAGCGCGGTCAGCCCTTCGAGGAACTCGCGCCACTGCGTGAGGGCGAAGACGTAGCCCTTCGCGTAGCCGATGTCCTCGATGCTCTCCACGTTGCGCTTGCGGCAGACCTCGGACCAGATCAGGCGCTCGAGCCAGTCCAGCGAGTCCACCACGACCGTGCGGAACCCGTGCTTGTCGGTGTAGAGCTCCGACAGGGCCTGCATGGCCTCATCGAACGTCGCGGCGAGCGGGAACTTGTCGCACTCGATCTCGCCCAGTCCGTCCTCCGTCTGGATGAAGACGGGCTTGGGCGCGCGCGAGGCGAACGTGCTCTTCCCCACGCCGTGCGTTCCGTAGAGCATCAGGCGCCTGGGGGCCGGGCTGCGTCCGGTTGTGATCTGCTCCAACAGCTTCACCATCAGGTCATGACCTCCTTCCTTCGTGCTTGAGCGCGCGAGCGGGTGAGCCTCATTGCCCTGCCCGCTCTTCGCCAGTGATCACATCCAATCGAAATCGCGGATGGACTCGTACCCCGTGGGCCAGTGGTCGCGCTCGCGGTACGTCTTGAGCCGCGAGATCGCCTCTTCGTTCTCGATCAGCCCGACCTCCAGCACGTTCTCCCCCATGAGCCATACGCCGCAGCGGAACGGCTCGCGCTTCTCCACGGCGATGAGGTGGACGGGAAGAACGGATCCGACAATGCAGACCACGAGGGCCCGGTAGAATGCGAGCTGGTGGGCGTATCCGTAGCTCCGCGCGTCCATCTGCAGCCAGTCGAGGTTGTCGCAGGTCTTGAGGTCCACGATGCCGCGCTCCGGGTTCAGCCAGTCGAGCCGCGCCTGGCAGGGCACCCCGCAGTACTCCGTCCGGACGACGCCCTCCGCCACACCCTCGGCCAGGAGCGCGGTCGCGTGCTCGTGCTCGACTACGGCGGCGTTCATGCTCTCGATGAGGGCCGCCTGCTCGTCGTCGAGCACCGGCTTGCCCTGCGCCTCGGCCCACTCCTGGAACGTCTTGGTGCGGCTCCCGAACGGCTCGCCGGTCTTCGGGTTCACGGGGCCGCCGAACGCATACTGGCTCTCGTAGACCTCCCGGCCCTCGAGAACCAGCGTGTGTGCCGCGCGCCCTATCACGTACGCGGGCCGGTCCTCGTCCCGCACGAGGCCGAGCTGCTTCTTGTGGTAGAGGAGCGGGTTGCGCCGGAAGTCCGCGAGCTCATGGCTCGTGAGGAGCTCGCCTCTCTTGCCGTGGTAGGTCTCCGCCGGTTCCTCGATCAGGAAGCCCGTGTCGATCTGAAGGGGCTCGCCCTCGCCCCGGCGCTTGCGGAACACCGCGGGTATGCTCATGTCCGAACCTCCTGGGATTCCGGCGCCGACGGGGCGTCCGGTGATTCGCCTCGCTTCTTGACGTAGGTCACGATGAGATCAGCGAGGGCGGTGACCAGCGCGTCGGTCTGCTTCTCTGAGAGCTCGCTGTAGTGGCGTCTGAGCCGGAGGGGTTCGCGTGATGCCATCGGCTAGTCCCTCCTCAGCGAGAGGAGGAAGTCCTCGATGGCTGGGTGGGGCTTCATGCTCGGGCGCCGATACCACGCTTGGGCCTCGTCACCCGGCGGTTCGTCGTCCAGGCGGCGCAGGACTTTCCCACGGATCACGTCCAGGTTCTTGATCAGGCGCCACACCAGGTCGTCATCCATCTTGTGGACAGCGACGAGCCCGCCGATCACCAGCGCCTCTTCCTCGAAGAGGTCGTTGATCAGGTCTCGCGCTTCGGCCGTGCTGATCATCGCCTGCCTCCTTCCGTTCCGGTGTTTCGCGTGATGTCATTTTCAGAAGGGGGGTCGACGACCTCCCGCGGGGACACGGTCTCTGAAGATCGCTGCATCTCCTGCTCGGACTGCCGGATACGGGCCTCCGCCCGCTGCCGGCGTTTCTTCGCGACCTGGTAGTCGAGGCCCACTTCACGCGCGTGCTCAGCTACGGTCTCGCCGTACAGGCGCGTTCCGACAAGAAGCAGGAAGTCGCTCTCACTGATCCGACCAGCGTCAAGATGCCCCCGGAGTCTCATCAGCTTGCGTTCGTGCGCTTGTCTGAGGTCGATGGCCTCGATATCGATGTCGATCGCGCCGCCACCCAGCCACTTCACGTCATCCGGGTCAGACGCGAGCTCACGGCGGACGCGCCTCCAGCGCCGCCGGTACTCGTCGTGGAGATGATGAATGGTGTCGTTCACGACCTTCTGGACCAGCCGCGCCGGACGGCGATTGACGTCCAGGCGGCAGACCACTCGCAGGAACGTCCAAACGACGTTCTGCCAGAGCTCGTCGGAGTTCTCGTCCCAGTGGTCCTTCGTGTGTGAGATCGACTCGAGGCCGGGCCAGAAGATCACAAGGAGGATCGCGCGCCAGCGCGGGTCTTGATCCTCACCGTGGGCCCAAAGAATGGGCAGGAGAACCTCGTCCTTGCGGGGGTCGGCCGCGGTGCCGGTCCGCAAGAACTCGATGACGTCCGCCCATGTCCTGAACTGCCGCATGAACGGGCTCTTGCTTTGCAGGTAGCCGAGAAGCTCTTGGTACTCAGGAGTCAGGAGCTTCTGTTCGAGCTGTTCCCGTTCACGATCCCACCACTTGATAGCCAAGACGCCTGGCCTTTCCGGCCGGGCGTCTTGCGCCTCCTACTGGCCAATCAGGGCGTCAGGCGCCTCTTGGTTCTTGCTGGCAGCTCCAGCTACCCGCACGAGGCGGGCAACGATGGCTGGCTGCCCAGGCTTCTCTCGTTGACCGTCGAGCAGTTGCGGCAGACGGCGATCACGTTGTAGTCACCGCCGTCCACGAC
>JBDRTQ010000472.1:0-4488 GCA_043823885.1 Candidatus Eiseniibacteriota bacterium
ACCGACGACGCGGAACGACACCGAGTCGCAGGACCAGAGTTCGGGGCGGTCGTGCCACTGCGGAGGCACGGGCCAGTTACGCGGCCCGACGACCACGCGGCCGCGCCATCCCGGCGGGGGGGATCCACCGGGACGGCCGACCACTACTCTCCCTCTGTTCGGTTGGTGCCGGGGGATCCAGGCGCCGCCCGGGCCGCTGGGCCAAGGGGCTTCATGAGCGCATGCAACCAGCGTCTCAACGCCCCCCGTCCCAGCGATTCTGAGGGAGTATCTCCGACTCTCCGGGATCCTGTACGTGCGTCCCGGACTTACGAAAGTAGAGCCGGACCACCTGCTCGGATATATGGTGCTCACCCGCCCGTCGGGCGAGTAGTCGAGGATCGTGACGTAGCAGGGCCGGTCGACTCGGAAGTAGACCCAGAGGCGGTCGCCCGGGTAGTAGGTTGACCACTCGCCCCGGTCGACCCACACTTGAATTCTCGGGGCTGAACGATGCTGCCCCGGGTACCACTCGCCCCAGCCGCTCCAGTGCGGCGGCTCGGGTGCGACGACGACTCTGTCCTGCCGGGCTCCTTCGTCGACGGGCCTGGCCTCTCCGCCCATCGCCTCGTCCTCCTCAATCACGCTCGCCGCGGGTGCGGGCTGTGCCGTCGCTACGAGCACGAGTGCGACGATCAGAGCAAAGAGCGCGAGAAGGGTGGTTCGCCGGCGGTCAATCGATATCGCTCGGGTCATGACTTCACCTCCTGTCATCTGCCGGAGTGATCTGGCGTCGGAAGCTGGTTTCTAAGATGCTCTCCGGCGGTTCATTCATGCGGTGAACTTAGACGCCCGGCCTCATGCCCTATTCAGCATGCAAAACGGCCGGGCGCGTGGCCCGACCGTACTACTTCAGCGTGTACTCAGCCTGCGTTCTTGACATCCCCGCCAACAGGAGAGGCGGCGAAGTCGCGGCCCCTACCCGCGCGCGGACAGAGCGAGCACGAGCACGCCCGAGCGGATCGGAGGGCCGCCAAGGAGAACCGTCCCACCGTTCTTCAGGCGGATCTTCGTCCGAAGGACCACCTCACGCTCGTTGCCCCGCTCTCCACGTGCGCCGTTTCTGTTCGGCTTCTCGCGGAAGAGGGTCACCAGCATCTCTATCATGTCGGCGCCACCGGGCTCCATTTGCTCGGGGGCCACATCTATCGAAAAGTGCTCCGGCAGTGTGAATACTTTGACCCTACCGAACTCGACGGTGGACCGTTCCTTACTGAGGAACGTGTAGCTGTCGTATGCGAAGAGAGACTTGAGGTTCCTGGAGAACGGCGCGAGGCGCGGGTCGAGCTCGACTGCCGCATCGCCGCGTTCCTCCACGGGGCGCATGGCGGCGGCGATGGAGGTCACCTCCACGAGTATCTCGCGAGGTGACGCGGCCGATGCCGACACTGCAAGCACCACAAGCAGCGCTATGGAACAGCCGATGGCAGTCGTCCTCATGTGCCTCCCTGAAACCCGGTCCAGCGCACTGCGACGCCGAACGTGCTCACCGTCGATCCCGGGACAGCGCGGAAGGACGGAGCTACTTCGCGCCGGGGCCCTCACCGCGAATCCCACCCTCTATCTCTTCCGAGAAGACCCAGATGACCGTCATCTCGGGATCCTCGGACGAGAAGAACATCGGGGTGTAACCGGCAGCGAGGCTCTCTATGCTGTCAACGATGCACTCGTTGCTGGCGACGGCCATACCTCCGCGCCAGGGCGCGATACTGAGCGGACCCACAGTCAGGATGACGAAGAGAACCACGGCGCACGCGGCCGCGAGAGCATACGCGCTCCTCCACGCCGGCGCGTACACAGGCCTGGCCTCCCGAACCTTCGCCGCACGCCGCGACTCGCGGTCGGCGACGTCCAGCTTGAGTTCGAGCTCGTTCCGGAATCGCACCCACCTGTCGTCCGACACGGCGGGCGCTCCGTGGCTCCTGAGGATTCTATCAGACGAGCAGATCGAGTCAAGCTCGCTCGCGCAGCTTCCACAGCTCGCGATGTGGGCCTTAACCCTGCGCGTCAATCTCTCGGGCAGTTCCCCGTCGGCGAACGCCGTCAGGTATCGTTCGTATCTGCATGGTCTTATCATTAACTAGGCGTCCTCCGCCCCTCCTTCCGATACTGACCGACCGCCCTCAACATAGGGCGTAAGCATTGCTCGCAGCTTCTTCCGTGCGTAGTGAAGACGCGACATCACCGTTCCGATGGAACAACCTACGATGTCTGCTATCTCCTTGTACGAGAGCCCTTCCATCTCGTACAGGACGAACACGGACTTGTGGTAGTCGGGCAGCAGGTCGATGGCCTTCTGGATCTGTTCCCCGAGCTCCGACGACAGAGCGTTGTCCCCGGGCTCCCGCGGCAGACTGGCGATGATCGGCTCGCTGCCCGCGTACTCCGCCACCTCTTCAGGAACCGCGAGTGAATCGACCGACCGGGATTTCTTCCTCGTCCAGTCGATGCACGTGTTCATCGCTATCCGATAAAGCCAGGTCGAGAAGCTCGACTTCCCCTTGAAGCTCTTGATCCCGCGATAGGCCCGAATGAAGACGTTCTGTGAGAGGTCCAGAGCGAGATCCGGATCCCTGGCGAATCTGTAGGCAACCGCGTACACGATGTCCTTGTGGCGCTCGACCAGATAGCCGAAGGCCTCGCGATCGCCTGCCTGGGCGGCCCGCACCTTCTCGAGACCAACCTCCTTGGGGTCTCGCTGCTCGTTGGGGTCTTGCTCAGGCATCTCACCTCGCCGGGTGGTCTGACGGGTTCAGTCGGGTCGTATTCACTCTAGACGCTTATGTCACCGAATTCGCGCAGCTTCGAGGTCACCGTTTCCTGGATTTCCGCCAGACGGGCCTGCGTCCGGGCCTCGAAGCGCATCACGATGACGGGCTGCGTATTGGACGCTCTCACGAGGCCCCAGCCGTCGCCGAAGAGGATCCTGACGCCGTCCACGTCTATGACGTCGTAGTTGGCCGTGAAATACTCCACGGCCCTGGCGACGATCTCGAACTTGGTCGCGTCGTCGCTGGTCTCGCCGCGGATCTCGGGAGTGGAGTAGTACTTCGGTACCGTTGCCACCATCTCGGAGAGCGGCTTGTCGCTCCGGGAGAGCATCTGCAGGATGCGGCAGGATGCATACACGGCGTCGTCTATGTTGTAGTAGCCCTCGGCGAGGACCATGTGACCGCTCATCTCCCCACCCATGGGCGCGCCGCTCTCGCTGATCTTCTCCTTGAGAAGCGAGTGCCCGGTCTTCCACATGACGGGCGTGCCGCCGTGCGCCTCGATGTCCTCGACGAGCGCCTGCGAGCACTTGACGTCGAAGACGATCTCGGCGGGGCCCTTGGCCAGCACCTCGCGCGCCAGGAGCGCGAGCATTATGTCTGCGAAGACCACGTCGCCGTTCTCGTCCACCACGCCGACCCTGTCCGCGTCGCCGTCGTAGCCGATACCTATGTCCGCGCCGTGCTCTTTGACCGCCGCGATGAGGTCCGTGATGTACTCCAGGACGGTGGGGTCCGGGTGGTGGTTGGGGAAGTCACCGTCGGGTTCACAGAACAGAGGGATGACCTCGCACCCAAGACTGGTCAGGATATCGACCGCCACCAGGCTGCCGCACCCGTTCCCGCAGTCTGCCACGACCTTGAGCGGTCGCTCGAGCTTGATGCGGTCGCGCACCGCCTTCTTGTACTGCTCGATGATGTCCGCGGACGAGACCGTGCCCGCGCCTGCCTCGAAGTCGCCCGCCTCGATGATCGCGCGTATCTTCTGGATCTCTTCCCCGTAGACGGAGTCACGACCCAGGTTGAGCTTGAAGCCGTTCATGTCAGGCGGATTGTGGCTGCCGGTTATCATCATGGAGCCATCCACCGGGAGGACGTAGAGGCTGTAGTAGAGCGCGGGCGTGGGCACGGTCCCGATGTCGACGACGTCGAGACCGGTCGAGAGCGCTCCCTCCGTGATCAGAGCGCGGAACCTCTCGGTGGAGTGGCGCACGTCCCCGCCGAGCGAGATGCTCATGCCGCCGTGGCGGAGAACGTACGTCCCGAACCCCCTGCCTATGTTCCTCACGACATCATCCGTGAGATCCCTGTCCACAACGCCCCTGATGTCGTACTCCCGGAAGATGTAGCTCTGCATCGATTCCCCCTTCGGATCGTTGATGTCGCTCTGGATCGGCCGACCGGACCGGCGGATGTCGCCTGGACCGGCCGCCTGGTCGCTAGGCTGGCTCAGGCTCGGGAGGCGGCTCCGGGCCGGGTTCTTCCTTCGTGGGCTTGCCCAACAGCCGCCGCAGGCTCGACCGCCACGCCTCGCCCTCGCGACTCTCGAACTCGAATGCGAACCGGTTCCCGCCGCCGGCGGCGCCGACGGTCACGCGCACGCGCCTGAGCTCCGGCGAACTCCCCTCGTGAAGAGACACGTCGAGAACGGCGACGTCCGCTCCGGCCGAGAGAGAGA
>JBDRTQ010000473.1:0-5244 GCA_043823885.1 Candidatus Eiseniibacteriota bacterium
CTTCACGTCTACGAACACGAAGGACTCCACCGGAAGGTCTCTCGGGCTGACATCTCTCTGAGCGGCACATCCTGTGAGCACGAGGGCAGACAGGATCACGAGGAGTACCTGCTTCATTCAGACCTCTCGATGGGGCGTTGCGTTAAACGAACCGCGTGTCAGTCGGGCGCGCGGTTGCGCGGAACGTGACGCGGGAGTTCTACACGCCAGTCCTCGCGCGCTGGATGAAGGCAAGGGCTGCCATGAGCAGGAACAGCACTGCCGCCAAGAACGTCTAAGACTTGCCAGCCTGCGACCGCCCCGGGAACCTCCGAGGTTAGTCTCGGCCGTAGAACACACAGACGGGCCGAATCGCGCACAGCGCAGCCAGTATCACGAACCACCACACGCTGACCGTCAAGATCTGCGGCACGAGCTTTGCCACGATCAGAGCGAAGAAGATCGCTGCGCCCTGGGCGAGCTTCATCTCCCATATGCCGAATCTCTTCACCCTCTCATTCATCCAGCCAAAGAGTCCCATCGTCGCCTCCTGTCACACTCTGCCGCTCTCAGCTTCGTTCGGGCGGCCTAGCGGACCGCGCACAGCTCGCGAGCGTCAGGGGTGGCGCGGGGTGCACCGGTCGACGCGAAGCGGCGACCCCCTTGCAGACACCGTGATGCCCAAGCTCGTCGGCTGTATACGCCAGTCAGATCGCCCGATGCGAGCCTCCTACTTCAATCAGGCGCACAGCACACGCCCGGTTCAGTCGCCGGGCTATTCCTTGACAGCGAAGTCGCCAACCGCAGGCTTGACGAGACGTTCGAAGTCCGCATACGCGAGCTGTACCAGCTCCGTGTGTGAACCGGCGTTGAACGCGATCTCCTCGTCCTCTGTCAGAGGCGCCGCGACGTAGACATCCATGCCGTAGAGGTTCCCGAACGGCGGCATCGCGCCAATCTCCGACTCCGGGAAGAGGTCGCGGAACTCAGCCTCGGAGGCCAAGTCGACCCTGCCGACACCCGCCACATCCCTCAGGAGTCCGAAGTCAACGTGGAGCGAAGCCGGGAGGACCGCCATGGCCATTGTGCCGTCGAGCTTGACCATGATGGTCTTGGCCAGTTCCCTCCCCGGGATGTGCGCGGACGCCGCGATCTCCTGCGCCGTGTAGGCCGCCGAGTGCTTGATGGATACGTATTTCACTCCCTGACTGTCGAGGAACTCGATCACCTTCCGCGACGGCATCTGATTCCCCCTCTCTTGCGCCGGAGTCCCCACGTGCCACCCCGGCTTCCAGTCCCGCTCCCGGAATCTCTCGTGTCCGGGCGGCCCGACGGACCGCGTATCAGCAGCGAGCGCGAAGGCTGGCGCGGGGCTGTGCTGCTGCCGAAAGCAGCCCCCTTGCAGACCACGTGACACCCAAGCTCGTCAAGCGCATACGCCAGTTAGGCCGCTGGATCAGGCACGGCAATGTCAAGCCACTGCCGAGCTGCTTCTGCGACGAGGAAGACCCGGATCCTCCCGCTTCCTTGCGCGGCTCTGGTCTCTATCACGCGCCCTATTCCGTAGTGCACAATCCTGTTCACAACGATGGCTATCCTCACACCCTCGTTCGACAGGATCGCGTCCAAGAGGCCCTTGATCTTCTTGATGACCTCACGCAGCGCATTGACGCCGTCCTCGAACCTGAACTCCTTGAGGCACCGAAGCTTCCCTACACCCTCCGAGAACGTCAGTTCGTATTTCACGAGCTCCTCTCACGGTCCTGCTGGCTGGCGGACCGCGTATCAGCCGCGAGCGTCAGGGGTGGCGCGGGGTGCACCGGTCGACGCGAAGCGGCCGCCCCCTTGCAGACCACGTGACACCCAAGCTCGTCGGCTGCATACGCTAGTCGACGCTCACTCCTCTGCTGCACGGGCCTCACCCTTCGGGATGGCCTTGAAGTCGAACGAGTAGTCGACTGACGAACCCCCGCTCGACAATGGGAGAACCAAGTGCGCCTCTTGGACGTCTCCTTCATCCACCACATCCGCGGGGAACAAGAGACGTTCGAAATCGATGTCGGACTTCGTCTCCTCGTCGGAGACCGGGATCAGAACGTCGGAATACGAGCCCCGCCTTGGTACGAGAGCCGGTGCCTGGCTAGTGAGAACCTCGCGCACTGTGACACCGCGATGTGTCAACCTCATGCCTGTCCCCGCTGGCGAGATGAACACAGCATCATCCCAATTCAGCGAAAGCGCTGCGTCGGTGAGATTGGAGATATCAACCTCGAACTTTCGGGGGTCAGCTGTCAGCCGTACCTGCACACGATCATCCCTGACGATCCATGTCGGATATCGGGCCGTCGTGTCGCGCTCGATGGACGCTGGTCGACCTTCTGAAGCGCCCAACCGCACACCGTCCAGCTCAGCCCTGTACGGAAGCCACTTGAGCATCGCTCTGGCAGCATCAGCCCAAATCCCGTCCATGAGACCCATGTCCACTTCACCTGTCCTCTCCAGGCTCTCTTGGGGTCAAGGCTGCCACTTGTGCAGAACCGCCTCGCGCACTGGGCGGATTGGCATTACCGCGGTCCAGGCAGCATCGAGGTTGGCGTCGATCTTCCGGACTCGCGCCTGCTTGACCGAGTCCTCGAACTCATCCATATCACGGTTCATACTCCGGTAGATGGAGAACGCAACGATGCCGCCGATGAGCAAGATGAGTCCGATGAACAACTCCACGAGCTTCCTCCTCTCGGGCTAGAGTGACGAGTGTACGATCACCACACGAGTCAAATGTCCGCGCGGGAGCGTCGCCGTCGCGGTAGAACCGCCAGTTACCCGACGGCCCCCGCACAGATCCCGGCGTGCGGTTTTCCCGCACCGGGCTCTTCAGTGGTCCTCGCTTCCGCAATCAGCTGAGGCCCGGCAGCATCAGTTGCGTGTTCCGGCGTTCCGTGATCCGGGGCCGTGCCACCGAGAAGTACCGAACCAGCTCCCGGAACCCCGTCCAATTGTAGCTCCGACGCTCACTCCGGCGGTTCAACCACTTGTACAGGATCCGGAGCGCCTGCGTGTAGAACTCCCGCAGACTCCCGTAGTTCCCGATCACTCCATAGTAGTTGTAGTACCCCCGAAGCTTCGCGTTCAGATCACCGAACCACCGGTCGAGCCGCCAGTTCCGCCGTGTCCTGCACCACTCGGCAAAGCGCACCAGGGAAGCACGCAGCTTACGCCGCGATGTCCGACGTTGCACACACGCCTTACCCGATCGCGCCACGCCCCAACGGTACTCGAACCCCAGGAAGTCGAACCGCCCCGAGTCCCGCCGCGCATGACGGCTGAACCGCAGAATGCGCGTCTTCTCCCCGGAGAGTTCCAGACCGAACCGGGACAGCCGCTTGCCAAGCACCCTGTAGAATGCCTCGGCATCGGCCTTGTACTGGAACGCGCAGACAAAGTCGTCCGCATAGCGGCAGAGATACGCCCGCCCTCTGCTCCGCGGCTTCACCACACGCTCGAACCACAGGTCCAGAACGTAGTGAAGATAGATGTTCGCCAGGACGGGAGACACGATCCCGCCTTGTGGACATCCTGTCACAGGATGAACCACTGCCCCGTCCTGCTCCAGCACTCCCGCTTTCAACCACTTCCTGATCAACCGAAGGAATGGCCTGTCGTTCACCCGCTCCTCGAGCATCCGCTGCATCCAGTCGTGGTCTATGCTGTCGAAGAACCCTTTGATGTCGGCTTCCACCACATAGCCATAGACCCCGAGCTGCAGCTCCCGAGTCAGATCCCTCACCGCATCACGGGCGCCCACGCCTGGACGATACCCGTAGCTGCACGGCAGGAAGTCCTGCTCGTAGATCGCTCCGAGGATCCGGGACACGCACAGCTGCAGGAGCTTATCCTGAACCGCCGGTATCCCCAGCGGCCGCTCCTTCCCGCCCCCCTTCGGTATCCAACGCCGACGCACCAACTTCGCGTGGTAGTACTTCCGCTTCAGGCCATCCACGAGACGCTCTATGTTCCCCGCGAGGTCCCTCTCGTAGTCCAGGGCCGACACTCCGTCGACTCCGCAGGCTGCCCGCTGCTTGATCAGCGACCAGCAGGACCGCAGGTTCGCCTCGTTCAGCATCACGTAGAGGTTCTCGAAGCGGTAATGCCGCTCTCTCCTCGCCTTGTTCGCTATCCCCCGCAGGGAGGTCTGCATGGCTCCTCCGGCCTTACGCGTCCGGCCCATGTTACCTGTGCGGGCTGCGGACCACCGTCAGCCCCTTCCCCGTGTGGACGGCTCTCCCGTCCTCTGAGTACTATGAGCTGATCCGACTCCCTGGAAGCCTTCGGCCCTCCTCCCTTCTTCGGACAGGCCTACCTGTGCTCCTCTCCTGACACACAGGAACTCCCAGGGTCTCCCAAGTTCTCAACGCCTCTCTCCATGCATGCCGCGCCCTGAGGACCCCGACAGACTCTCCGGAGTCTCACCATAGCGACTCCTTCGGTAGTGGCTTCCGGCTCGTTAACGCCGTCGCCGTCTGCTTCTCTCGCTGATAACGGGGCTGTACCAGACCTCACGGAGTGCGGCCTCCATTACGGCCTGCATGGTTCCCTGTGTACGCTTCGGGTATCTCGTTCGGCTTCCTTCACCTCCTCAATACCCGCAACACTCGGTACAGGTGGCTGGTTAGGCCTTACCTGGCGGGGACTCTCACCCCGCAAGAAGCGCCAAGCTGCTCTTGGCGCACTAACGGACCGCGTATCACCCGCGAGCGCCAAGGCTGGCGCGACGGGTGCGCATGCAGCCAGCGTGACAGCCAAGCATGTCGGGTGCATATGATGAAATGGACTCCTCCCGCAGCAAGAGGCATCATCGTGCCATGCTGCGTCCGGCATCACTGTGCCACCAGGAAGGGGGAGTCCAATGAACGACCATACCACCTACGCCGTTGACATCGCCAAGTCCGTCTTCGAGATCGCCGTCTCCCACCACCCTGGACACGTCAGTGAGCGTCACAGGCTCTCACGTGAACGCTTCCTCACATTCTTCGCACAACAGAAGCCTGGCACTGTGCTCCTCGAAGCCTGCGGATCAGCGCACCACTGGGCGCGCTCACTGAGCACCATCGGACACCACGTCGTCCTGCTGCCGCCACATCGCGTCAGGCCATACGTCACCGGCAACGAGACCGATAGCGCTGACGCCAAAGCGCTCCTTGAAGCGGCGCGCAACCAGGACATCAGACCCGTCCCGGTAAAGAGCATCGACCAGCAGTCCCTCGC
>JBDRTQ010000474.1:0-2441 GCA_043823885.1 Candidatus Eiseniibacteriota bacterium
ACTATTGAGCAATTGGAAAAGGTGAACATTCAGCGCCTGCGCCATGTCAGTCAGCCGCACCCTCTCCATCTCGTCCTCTATCGGATGTCCCACCCTCGACGGCCGCTCGGGCTTCCTCCCGGTCGTCGAAGTGGAGCCTCGTGTCGCCCACTATCTGATAATCCTCATGACCCTTCCCGGCTATCAGCACCAGATCTCCCGCCGCCGCCGCGCCGATCGCGTGGACTATCGCCTCGCGCCGGTCCTCGATGACCACGAGTTCCGCCGAGCCTCCGGCGGACTTCACACCAGCTACGATCTCGCTGATGATCGCCGCGGGATCCTCGCTCCGCGGATTGTCGGAGGTCACCACGACGACGTCGGAACCGGTGGCCGCTATCTCGCCCATCATCGGACGCTTCCCCCGGTCGCGGTCGCCCCCGCACCCGAAGACCGTGATCAGCCTGCCCGGCACGAGCTTGCCCACCGCCTCTATCGTCTTCTCGAGCGCGTCGGGCGTGTGCGCGTAGTCGACGACGATCGTGAAACTCTGTCCCGCGACGACCGTCTCGAGCCTGCCCTCGACGCTCTCGACCCGCGAGAGCCCCGCGGCTATCGTCTCCAGGGGAACGCCCTGGGAGACAGCGATCGCCGTGGCCGCGAGCGCGTTCATCACGTTGAACTCCGAGATCAGTCTCAGGTTGACCGTGAGGCGGCCCGCCGGCGTGTCGAAGGTCGCGGTGGTGCCCGTCGGGCCGCTCGTGGCCTCGACCACGGAAACGTCCGCGCCCGACCGACCGTAGGTGACCAGCCGCAGATTCCCGGTGGACCTGACGTACGAGACCAGCTCTCTGCCGAACTCGTCGTCCGTGTTGACTATGGCCGTCGCCCCCGGCTTCCCCGCGGCGCCGGCGAGCTGCCCGAACAGCAGCTTCTTTGCCGCGGCGTACTCCGCGATGGTGCCGTGGAAGTCCAGATGGTCTCTCGACAGGTTCGTGAACGTCGCCGTGTCGAACCTGGCGCCGCAGTTGCGCGCGAGCGTCAGCGCGTGCGAGCTGACCTCCATCGTCACGGCCCCCACGCCCTCGTCCACCATCGAAGCGAGAAGTCTCGCGAGGTCGAGCGACTCCGGACTGGTCATGCCGCCCTCGACCGTGCGATCACCCACGCGGTAGCCCAGCGTCCCCACCACTCCAGTGGTCAGGCCCGACTGCCGCAGGATTGAATCCAACAGATACGACGTCGTCGTCTTGCCGTTCGTGCCGGTTATGGCATGAGTAGCAAGCCTCTCTGAGGGCCGGCCGTAGAACTCGTGCGCCACGATCCCGAGCGCTGTCCTGGTGTCGCGGACGACGATCTCGAGTACGCCTTCCGTGCCGGTGGGCTCTTCGACGAGAGCCGCGATGGCGCCGCGCTGCGCGGCCTGAGAGACGTAGAGATGTCCGTCCGTGGCCAGTCCGCGGACGGCCACGAACAGCCCGCCGGGCTCGACTCTGCGCGAGTCATACTCGATGGAACCGACGACCGCCGAGGCCTCGGCGCCGCTCAGACGCAGTCCGAGCGGCTCGAGAAGCTCCGCCAAGGTCCTCGCGGCCCCTGCGTCTCGGGAGACGCGGGCAGCGGGACTTCCGGGAGCTCTGGATGTGTGCCTGTCAGTCGTCATCGATTCGCTCGTCACCTCTGCGCCACCTCTAGGGACAACATCGCACTTCCACAAGGTGTCCGGACGAGACGGTGCGCCCCGCTCCGGGAGTCTGCTCCGTCACCCGTCCGTTGCCCCGGAACGTGAGCGTCAGTCCGTGAGCCGCGGCCGTCTGCCGGGCCAGCCTGACGCTCATGCCCCGGAAATCGGGAACCTCCACCTCGTCGCGTTCGATCGCCGGCGTCACCACGATGCCTCCCCTACCCGTCCGAACAAGGCCGGCATGCGAGGAATCGATGAACTCGCTTCCCGAGACGCGGCCGCGCTCTCCGAAGCGACCGCCGGACGAGGAGGCCGGCACTGCGTCCCAGCGGCCGGCGCCGCGGCCGACGTCCGAAGCGTGCGACGGTCGGCCCGACACGGTTCGGTCGAGACGCCCCGGCTTCCGCTCGGACTCCACGTAACCGCCACGCCCGCGCAGCACGTACTCGTGGCCCGGCCCGCGAACGATGCGCTCCATGATCCTGGCGAAGACCGGCGCCGCGACCTCGCCGCCCAGCCCACGGCCGTCCGGCTCGTCTATCACGACGAGGCAGACCAGCTGGGGATCGTCTGCCGGAGCCATGCCGACGAACGACGACACCCACTTGCCGGGGTCGTACCGTCGCGAGCCCGAGGCCACCTTCTGGGCCGTGCCCGTCTTGCCCGAGACGGCCATCTCGGCGAGCTTCGCGTTCTGGCCGGTCCCGTATTCCGTCGCGCACGCCAGTAGTTCCTTGAGGGTGGCCGCCACTTCCGGCTCTGCCACCTGGCGCACGAC
>JBDRTQ010000475.1:0-6544 GCA_043823885.1 Candidatus Eiseniibacteriota bacterium
GGACCTCTCTTCGGAGCACCTCGGTGTCCTCGAGCGTCAGCCCCTTCGAGACCCTGAGGCTCGCCAGGTCGTCGGGATTGTCGGGCGGTCTGGACCCTACGAAGAAGACGTTGTCGTAGCCCAGCTGTTCGAAGTCCTCCATGATTCGCGTGCTGATGCCGCCGACGAACGAGAACATGGCGATGACGGACGCCACGCCGACGACGATGCCGAACAGCGTCAGCGCCGAGCGCAGCTTGTGCGACCAGATCGAGGCGAGTCCTCCGCCGATGCTCTCGAGGACGTTCACGGTGTGCGTGTTCTCCTATTCGTAGCGGAGCGCTTCGATCGGGCTCAGCCTGCCCGCCTTCATGGCGGGGAAGAGCCCGAACACGAGCCCTACGCCGACGGCGCACAGGAAAGCGGCTATCATTATGCCGGGCGAGAGAGACGTGGGCATGCCAAGCACGTTGTCGACGACGGCGACGAGGCCGAGACCCACGACCAGCCCGACGACGCCCCCGGCGGCCGTGACGACCACCGCCTCCGCGAGGAACTGGGTGAACATGTCGCGGTCAGACGCACCTATGGCCTTCCTGACGCCGATCTCACGAATGCGTTCCGTGATGGACGCGAGCATAATGTTCGCGATGACCACCCCGCCGACGAAGAGCGAGACGAAGGCTATGGCCCAGAAAATGATGTTGAAGAAGCCCTCCTGCTCGTTGCGCTGCTGCATCTGCTCCGACTTGGCCTCGAGGTTGAAGTCCTCTACACCGTGGCGCCGCGTCAGCAGGGTCCTGGTCTCTTCCATGAGTGCCGGGACGAGGTCGACCGTCTTTGCGGCTATCTCGAGTCCGCCCAGGCGGTCGCTGACGGTGAACCGCTTGATCATCGTTGTTATCGGTATGTAGTGTGAGCGGTTGAACCACTCGAGGACGTTCCGGTCGCTTCCGCCGCCTTGACCCTGGAAGTAGAACTCCTTCCTGGCCATGATGCCGACCACTTCGAACGGCACGCCGTCCACGATGACCGTCTTGCCGATGGCCTCCTCGTCTCCGAAGAGGTCGTCCCTGTACGTGGGACCCATCACTAGGACGTTCGCGTAGTTCTCGCAGTCCTTGTCGGATAGCCACCGTCCTTCGCCTAGCGGCATCGTGTCGGCATACGGATACTCGCGGTTCGTGCCCAGCACTTTCATCTGGTACGTCTTGTCCCCGTGCGACACGGTCTGGAACCGCACGATCTCGGGGTCGACGTAGCCGACGCTCGGACACTCGTCCTGAATGGCCTGTGCGTCCCGGTACGTCAGCTGCTCCGAGGCCTTCTCCGCAGCGGTCATCATCAGGTGGTCGATGCGTTTGTTTGTGATGCGGATCTCGCGGAGCCCGCCCAACTCGTCCCAGAAGTCGAGCGACTGCTGCTCTCCGCCCTTCATGAGGGCCAGGACCGTCACGACCGACGCAACGCCCAGGACTATGCCGATGACGGTGATCGCGGCTCGGCCCTTGTGAGAGGCCATGTCGCGCACGCCCGCACCGATGCTCTCGATGAGGTTCACCTGGCGCCTCTTCCGTTGCCCCGGTCCTCTGCGACCATGCCATCTTCGATCCTCACGATCCTGTTCGCGTGTTCCGCCACGTTCCCGTCGTGCGTAACGAGAACGACCGTGCGACCCTCCCGGTGCAGGCCGTCGAGGATACCCATGATCTCGTGTCCGGTCTTCTGGTCCAGGTTGCCGGTGGGCTCGTCGGCCAGCAGGATGCTGGGCTCGTTGACCAGGGCTCTCGCTATCGCAGCGCGCTGCCGCTCGCCGCCCGACAGTTCGTTGGGCTTGTGCCTGAGTCTGTGGCCGAGGCCCAACTGGTCAAGCTGCTCCGAAGCCTTCCGGGCGCGTTCGGTCTTGCTCATCGACCCATGGTAGACGAGCGGGAGCGATACGTTCGAGATAAGGTCGATCCTCGGGAGCAGATTGAAGTTCTGGAAGACGAACCCGATCTTCTTGTTCCGCACGCGCGCCAGTTCGCGTCCCTGGAGGCCCGAGACCTCGCTCCCATCCAGCACGTAGCTGCCCGACGACGGTGTGTCCAGGCATCCGAGAATGTGCATCAGGGTCGATTTGCCCGACCCGGAGGGGCCCATGATGGCCAGGTACTCGCCCTGGCTGATCTCCATGGACACGCCCCTCAGAGCGTGCACTTCGACCGCGCCCAGGTCGTAGCTCTTGGTGAGGTCTCTCGTTGCGATCAGCACGCTAGCCCCTCCCGCCGCGGGCCATGCGCTGCCGTCTCTCTTCGTCCTCCGAGAGGTCTCCGCCCTCGAGCTCCGGGTCGTAGAGCGTCACGGTCTCACCCTCTTCGAGCCCCTCGGCTATCTCGACGCTCGAGATGTTGCTGATGCCCGTGACGACGTCGCGCTCGACGGGCGCGTCCTCGCTGCCGTCCATCACGTAGGCGACGTAGCGTCCCTGCTTCTTGAAGACGGCCTCGACCGGTACGATGAGAATGTCAGTCTTGTGGTCGCCCTGTATCTCGATGTTGGCCGTCATGCCGGGCCTGAGCCGCTCGTCCGAGTCGACGATGTCGATCTCGACGTCGAAGATCTTCACGCCCTGCTCGTCGCGCGCGGCCGGCGCGATGTGAGTGATGAGGCCGTTGTACTTGACGTTGGGGTAGGCGTCGACGTCGATGACGACGTCCTGGCCGAAGCGTATCCTGCCCACGTCGACCTCGTTGACACCGGCCTTTATCTGCATCTTCGAGAGGTCGGCCACCGTCATCAGGGTCGTGCCGCTGGTGTAGGATACCGCGCCTGACGTTACGATCTCGCCTTCCTCGACCTCCACGCGGATGACCGAGCCCGAGGCGGGGGAGACGATGTCCAGGAGTTCCTCCGTCTCAGCCTCGAGGTCCATCGACACGCCGTCCTCCTCGGCCAGCTTTATCTGCTCGAAGGCGGACGCATACTCGATCTTCGCGATGTCGTAGTCGTCCTTCGACAGCCTGAGTTCTTCGTTCGAGATGTGGCCCGCCTTGTGCATTTCGATGTCGCGCTCGTAGTCCTGTCTCGCGCGGTCCAGGTCGACCCTGGCGCGTCCGTATCCGCTCTTCAGGCTGGCCACCGTCCGGGCCTGGGCCATGTCGGGCTCGACCTTCGCCAGCAGGGCGCCTCTCAGGACCGTCTGGCCCTCGCTGACGTGCAGGCTCACTATCTTCCCGCTGACCTTGGACTTCACCATGACCATGGTCTCCGGCTGGATCTCGCCGACCTCGGTCAGGAGCACGCTGATCTCGCCGATCTCGCAGGTGCCGGTTCTGCCGCCCAGAATGGTCTCCCCGTTCTCTCCGCCTCCCTCGGCCATGGCGTTGCCGCCCCCGCGTCGTCCCTGGATCACGAACACGACGGCGACCGCGACCACCACGGCCACCGGGATCATCCACTTGAGGTGCTTTCGCATTGCTTCCCCCGTTTTCGCCTGTACCGAGCGTGAATGGTAACGATTGCCCCTGTCAGTCTACTCCTCAGGTTTGACACCGGCAAGTCTCTGCGGGTTTGGCGGGTTTGGCTCGAACCCGTGGAAACGACCGGCTCATCATAGTATACTCGACCCACCGGCCACCATTCGACGAGAGCCGGGCAAGCAGAGAGCGCCCGACCCTACTTCAGGCCGGGCTTCGCACATCGGCGGGCTGCGGAAGCCCGCCGTTCAACGCCGCGGCCTGCGCCGCCGCACCAGGGACCGGCAACATGGTAAGGCTCGAGAGCGCCTCAATATCCTTCGCGGGAAAGCCGCTCTTCAAGGACCTGAACTGGCGAGTGGGCGATACCGACAGGGTTGGTCTGGTCGGGGCCAACGGCTCCGGCAAGACCACGCTCCTGCGTCTCATCGAGGGGAAGCTTACCCCCGACAGCGGACGCGTCACAAGCTCCAAGGGCACGACATACGGTTACCTGCCGCAGGAGGGTCTGACACTGTCCGGCAGGACGCTCTTTGACGAGGTCCTGACCGTGTTCGGAGACCTCTCGCGCATCGAGGAACGCATGCGGGCGCTCGAGCACGAGATGGCGACGCTGCCGGATGAGGGTTCCATGCACGACCGCGTGTTGCGCGAGTACGCGGTTCTTCAGCACGAGTTCGAGGCCAGGGACGGGTTCACGATCGATGCCCGGGCCGCGGAGGTGCTGTCGGGGCTCGGGTTCGCCGAGAGCGACCGAAGCAGGCTGACCGACGAGTTCAGCGGCGGATGGCAGATGAGGATCGCGCTGGCGAAGCTGCTGCTCCTGCGCCCGACCGTGCTGCTTCTTGACGAGCCGACCAACCACCTCGACCTCGAGTCCATCGTGTGGCTGGAGGACTATCTGAGCGCCTATCCGGGAGCCGTGGTCCTGGTGTCGCACGACCGGTCCTTCCTCGACCGCGTGGTCTCGCGTATCAGCGAACTCGGAGTCGAGGGGCTGGTCGACTATCACGGCGGGTATGCCTCCTTCCAGGAGCAGCGAGAGAAGCGGCGCGAGACGCTGGCGGCGACACGCAGGCAGCAGGAGAGGCAGATCGCCCATCTGCAGCGGTTCATCGACACATTCCGCGCCGACAAGACGAAGAGGGCGCTCGTCACCAGCCGCGCGAAGATGATAGAGCGTATCGAGCTGGTGGAGGTCCCGCGGGACAAGCGCGCGATGCACTTCCAGTTCCCTCAGCCCGCCCGCGCCGGGGCCGTTGCCGTCGCTCTCAAGGGCGTGAGGCAGGCCTACGGTGACAACGTAATCTTCGACGGCCTCGACCTCGAGATCCTGCGCGGCGACCGGGTGGTGCTGGTCGGGGTGAACGGGGCCGGGAAGTCCACCCTGATGAAGATCATCGCCGGCCGTGTCAAGCTGGCGGCGGGCGAGGTGAAGCTCGGCAGCAACGTGGCGATGCAGTACTTCGGGCAGGACCCCGGGCGCGAACTGGGCCACCGCAACACGGTGCTCGGTGAGGTGCAGTCGGTGTCACCGGACGAGATGCGGCCGAGGCTGAGAGGGCTGCTTGGCGCGTTCCTCTTCTCGGGCGACGACGTCGAGAAGAAGGTCGGAGTGCTGTCGGGCGGGGAGAAGAGCCGTCTCGTGTTCGCCAAGATGCTCCTGAACCCCGCGAACCTGCTCCTGCTCGACGAGCCCACCAACCATCTGGACGTCTTGTCCCGGGAGGTTCTTGAGCAGGCGCTCCGGAGGTACGAGGGGACCATCTGTTTTGTCTCCCACGACAGGGCGTTCATGAACGCGATAGCGACGAAGGTGATCGAGGTCCGGGACGGTCACGTCAGGACCTACCTGGGCAGCTACAGCGATTATCTGTGGAAGAAGGAACAGGAACGCGCTGACGCGGCCGGGACCGCACAGGCGGCCGCGTCCTCGCAGCAGGCGGACGCCAGACCCCCGAGTCCCGCGAAGAGGACGAGCGGCCCGAAGAGCAAGGAGCAGAAGCGCAGGGAAGCAGGTGAGCGCGCGCGCGCGTCGGGCACGAAGGCCGATGTCCGCAAGGAACGCCGCAAGGTGCTGGACGAGATAGCGAAAGGCGAGAAGCGCCTCGAGAACATCGAGATCGCGTTGCTCGACCCGTCGGTGCACACGGACGGCAAGAAAACGAAGTCACTCGTTACCGAGCAGAGAGCGCTGAAGGCCCTGATAGACGAACTGTACGAGAGGTGGGCGGCGTTGGAGGACTGAGCGCCCGCGGCGCGCACGGACGACACGATGAAGCCGGGCCCTTCGGGGCCCGGCTTCACGTTGCTCTGCCCGCGTGAGCGCGCGGCTACTTCAGAAGAGTGACCTTACGCGTCAGCGAGGCGCCTTCGGCCGTCAGGCGCACGAAGTATATGCCCGACGCGACGGATGCTCCGCGAGCGTCCGTGCCGTCCCACGTTACCGACCTGCGTCCCTCGGGTACTCTTCCGCTGACGAGCGTCGATACGCGCACGCCCGCGACGTTGAAGACCGCAAGGTCGATGTCGGCCCCGCCGTCCGGAACGGCGTAGGCGATTGTCGTGACGGGATTGAACGGGTTGGGCACGTTCTGGTCGAGCTTCGCTCCGGTCACCGACCAGGATTCGTCACCGGGCACTCCGACCTCGAGCTCATAGCCGTAGAAGCCGGTGCGCCTGTTGTCGTGTCGGTACGTGCCCCACTCGATGCCGTCACCGTCTGCGTAGTCTCCCTCGGTGTCCCAGACGTAGACCATTCCGTCCATGCCGGAGACGATCACCTCCATGTCACCGTCGCGATCGAGATCGTCGATGGCCGGGGAGGAGTGTATTTCAGCGTCGAGTTGGATGGGCCACCCGTCGAGCAGCGAACCGTTGGTATCGAATGCGTAGACCTTGCCGTTGTTGAAACCGACGACCAGCTCCAGGCCCGCATCGTCGTCTATGTTGCCCACAGAGATGCTTCCGCGCGCGTCGCCGGTTCCGCCGTCGATGATCGTCTGCGGCCACCCGGGGTAGACCGTGCCCTCCCACTTCCAGACGTGGATCCTGTTGTCCGAACTGGGCATCAGGATCTCGAGGTCACCGTCACCGTCGAGGTCGGC
>JBDRTQ010000476.1:0-4015 GCA_043823885.1 Candidatus Eiseniibacteriota bacterium
GTCTGCGGTTTGCCCGGCGGCGTATCGCGCGGCCTGACGGCGGAGAACCGCGAGGAGTTCAGGAAGACGGCGGCCGACGCCGTCGAGTTCGCCAAGTTCAGCCTGAACCTGTTCGCGGACGTGGTACTCAAGAACAAGACCTACGTAGATCTCATCGTGGGGGACGTGTACAAGCACGAGACGTACTACATGGGCCTCGTCGACGAGAACAACAAGGTCAACCTCTACGACGGGAAGCTCCGCGTGGTGACCCCGACGGGCGAGGAGTTCGCGAAGTTCAAGGTCCAGGACTACCTCGAGCACATGTCCGAGCACGTCGAGCCCTGGTCCTACATCAAGTTCCCGTTCCTCAAGAACGTCGGCTGGAAGGGGTTCGTGGACGGCCCCGACAGCGGCGTCTTCCGCGTCGCGCCGCTCGCGCGCTTGAACGCGTCCGACGGCATGGCCACGCCGCAGGCGCAGGCGGCCCACGACCAGATGTTCGAGACGCTGGGCGGCAAGCCGGCCCACAACACGCTCGCCTATCACTGGGCGCGGCTGGTCGAGATCCTCTACTCGGCGGAGCACCTGGTCGAGCTGCTCGATGACGACGACATCATGAGCGACAACATCCGGACGCTTCCCACCGAGAAGCCGACCGAGGGCATCGGTGTCGTCGAAGCGCCGCGCGGGACGCTCATTCACCACTACAAGACGGACGAGCGCGGCGTCATCACCCAGGCGAACCTCATCGTCGCGACCGTCAACAACGCCGCGGCGATCTGCATGTCGGTCGACCGCGCCGCGAAGGGTCTCATAAAGAACGGTGTCGTCAACGACGGCCTTCTCAACATGGTCGAGATGGCGTTCAGGGCCTACGACCCCTGCTTCGGCTGCGCGACACACTCGATGCCGGGGCAGATGCCGCTCGTGGTCGAGATCAAGGACCCCGAGGGTAAGGTAATCAAGAGGCTCTCGCAGTTCGTCGATGGATAGGCGTGAGGCACGTGACAACTCGTGACTATCGCACCCCGGCGCTGCATGAGACGCGGCTCCGGGGTGTTCTCTTGTTGAGGGGGCGCTCCCTTCCCGTTTCTGAGCGCGCGGCGCGTTCGAGGATTGTCTTCTTGTGAGAACTCTGATACTGGGAGTGGGAAGCTCGATACTGACGGACGACTCCGTCGGGCTCGTCGTCGCCGGCAAGCTCGGGGAGAGGCTTGCAGGCCGCGACGACGTGGACGTGGGCTTCAACGAGGAGGCGGGGTTCTCGCTGCTCGAGGAGTCGCTGGGTTACGACAGGCTCATCATTATCGACTCCATTCTCACCGGGAGAGAGCCGGGCACTGTCATGCGCCTGGGCCTGGACGACCTCGGTCGAACGATACACTCCAACTCGCCGCACGGCGCCAACCTCGCGACGGTCATGGAGCTGGGGCGGCGACAGAGCATGGACGTCCCCGACGAGGTCGTGATATACGCGATCGAGGTGGTCGACGTCCTGACCTTCGGCGAGGAACTGACGCCGGCGCTCGCCGCGCGAGTCGACGCCATAGCGGACGAGATAGCCGGGGAGATCTTCCCGGAGCGCGCAGAACCGACCGAGGAAGCAGGGAGGCCATCGTGAGCGGAGAACTCTACAACCTGCCGCTCTACTACGACGTGGCGTTCTCGTGGGACATCGAACCCGAGATCGAGTTCTTCGGGACCCTCTTCCGCGAGCACGTTCCGTTCCCCGTCGAGCGAATGCTGGAACCCGCGTGCGGGACGGGACGCTTCCTCGTGGCCCTGCCGAGGCACGGATATCGCGTCACAGGCTACGACGCCAGCCCCGTCATGCTGGACTACGCGCGGAAGAGGATGAAATCGGCCGGCACGTCCGATGCCGTGACGCTCGTCCGCGCGTCGATGGAGAGCGCGACGTTCCCGCGCGAGTTCGATGCGGCCTTGAATTCCATCAACAGCCTGGGCTACCTTCTCGATGACGACGACATCGTGTCGCACCTCCGTCTCACGGGGGAGTCGCTCAAGCCAGGCGGCATCTACATCGTACACATCGCCTGCGCCTGGGACGGTCCGCCCGACATGGAGCACAACACCTGGGAGATGGAACGCGACGGCGTCAAGGTGAGCACGGCCTGGCGGATCGAGAGCGAGGACCGCGACACCAGGCGTTCCCGCCACATCTGCACAATGGAGATCGACGACCACGGCGAGAAGCAGGTGCTCATTGACAGGCACACGTTCCGCCTGTGGGTATTCGAGGAACTCAAGCAGCAGATAGAGAGGTGCGGCACGCTTGTGCTCGACGCGGTGTACAGTGAATCGCGCGGGCACGAGCGCATTCCGCTCGACAGTCACATCAACGGCGAGATGGGCAATCTGTATTACGTTCTCAAGGCATCGTAAGCCGCCTCGTACGCTCTCCGGCGGCCGGGCGGCACGGCAGGAGGGAATCACGTGAAGCGGGACATTGACGGGCTGATGAAGCAGCGCGGGATAGACGTCGCAGTAGTAACAGGCGTGGTCAAGGGCAACGCCACCATGTACTACATGGTCAACGGCGCCGCAATATCACACGCCATCGTCATCAAGAAGCACGGCGAGGAGCCGGTTCTCCTGTGCGGGACCATGGAGCGCGAGGAGGCGGCGGCCAGCGGCCTCAAGACCATCGATACATCGAAGTATAATATCGTTCAGATGATCAAGGACGCGGGCGGCGACCGGATGGCCGCGAGCGTCAGGTACCACAAGGAGATATTCGAGGAGTTCGGCGTCAAGGGCCGCGTGGCCTTCTACGGACAGGGCGACGTGGGGCGCAACTGGGAGCTCTTCAAGGCGCTCGACGCCGCGATGCCCGAAATGACCGTCATGGGCGAGTTCATCGACGACATCTTCATCACGGCCCGAATGACCAAGGGCACCCAAGAGGTCGAGCGCATCAAGGTCGTGGGGCGGAAGACGCGTGAGGTGGTCCAGCACGTGGCCGATTTCATGAAGTCACACAAGGTCAGCGGCGGCAGGTTGGTCAAGGACGGCGGCGGCCCTCTGACGGTCGGCGACTGCAAGGCCGAGATCAAGCTGGCGCTCGCCAGGCGCAAGATCATCGAAGAGGTCGACACCATCTTCGCCATCGGCCGCGACGCGGGCATCCCTCACAGCCGCGGGCACGACGCCGACCCCATCGAGGTCGGGAAGACGATCGTGTTCGACATCTTCCCTCAGGAGGAAGGCGGCGGATACTTCTTCGACATGACGCGGACGTTCGTGGTGGGCGAGGCCTCGCCTGAGATCCTCGACACGTACCGCACGCTCGAGGAGTGCTACGACACGGTGGCGCCGACAATGAAGATGGGAGAGAGGGCGTCCGTCTACCAGACCAGAACGTGCGACTTCTTCGAGGCGAAGGGCATCGCGACACCGCGCACCGACCCGCAGGTGACGAACGGGTACGTCCACAGCCTGGGGCACGGCATCGGGCTGGACGTTCACGAGAAGCCGACCCTGTCCGACTTCGCGGGCAACACTGACACTCTCGTGCCCGGGTCCATCTTCACGTTCGAGCCGGGGCTCTATTACCCCGACAAGGGCTACGGCATGCGGATCGAGGACGTCTACTACGTACACGAGGACGGGACCATCGAGAACCTGACGAACTTCCCGCGCGACCTCGTGCTGGAGGTCTAGCGCTTGGGCAACGTCATCGAGACGGTCAGGCCGCGGCTCGGCAGTGGCGCCGCGCCCACCGTCGTCGACTCACGCGAGCGCATCGAGGAGTCGTACGGCGACTACCTGTCGGACGAGTCGCGGTACGGCCCGGCGAGCGCGGACCGGCTGGTGATCGTCCGGGACGAGGCCCAGGTCTCGGAGGCGCTCGTCGCGGCCGCCGGCGCGGGCGAGGACATCACCGTGTCGGCCGGGCGAACCGGCATAGTAGGCGGCGCCGTGCCCGCTGGCGGGACACTTCTTTCGCTTGCGGACATGAAGAGAGTGCTCGGCGTCCGCAGGCTTCCCGACGGACGCTTCACGATTCGCGTTG
>JBDRTQ010000477.1:0-2608 GCA_043823885.1 Candidatus Eiseniibacteriota bacterium
GTCGAAGATCGAGAGGAATTTCGGAGCAAGGTAGGCGGAGACGGTCTGTGAGCAGAAGACGGAAACGCCAGTACGACCTGGATCTTGTCAGCGAGATCAACGTGACGTCGCTGGTTGACGTGATGATGACCCTCCTTATCATCTTCATCATTGTGGCGCCCATGATAGAGCAGGGCATAGACATCACCCTGCCGACGGCGGATCCGAAGAGGATAGACGTGGCGGAAGTGCTGACCATCTCGGTGGCGGACAACGAACGCGTCTACCTCGAGGGACAGCGCGTGACGCTGGAGGAGCTGGGAGAACGTCTCGCGAACGTCCACGCCGCGAGAGAGGACGTGGCCGTGCTCATCAAGGCGGACACGGACCTCCGATACGGCAAGGTAGTGGAGGTTCTCGATACGGTCAGGAGAGTGGGGATCTCCAGGCTCGCGATGGCCACGAAGCCGGCCGACTAGGCGGACGGGGACGCACGACATGCGAAGGGTCTTCATCATATCGGCGGCGGTGCACGTGGCCCTGATGGCCCTCATGCCGATCCTTCCGAATATCGGGACGAGACAACCGCTCGCCATGGAGGTCTACGCTGTGGAGCTGATCGACCTCCCGCGCGAGGCGCCTGCGGAGGAGGTCGTGGAAGAGGCGGTCGCCGAGCCCACGCCGGTCCCGCCACCACCAGAGGAAGATCCCATCCCCGATGAGCCCGTGAAGCAGCCGGTCCGTAAGGTCGTCGCGCCACCGCCGAAGCGCGTCGAGAAGAGCCTCGAGGAGCGGATAGCGGACAGGCTGAAGCAGGAGGACGCCAGCCGTCCGAGGGAGACGCCTCGCGAAGAGACTCCCAGGCCGCAGGCCCCGTCGGGCAGCACGAAGATAAGCGCCGGAAAGGTCGTGGCCGACTACTACCTGACGATGCTGCAGGGAAAGATAACCAGGAACTGGAAGCAGCCGAGTTCCCGGTTCACCGGGGGCGATGTCCCGACGGTGAGGCTGTCGTTCACGGTCCTGCGCACTGGCGCCATCACGAATCTCAGGGTCTCGCGCTCGTCAAACTGGCCCTCGGTCGACCAGTCTGCGCTGGAAGCTGTCCGTTCCTCGGCCCCGTTCGCCGAGCTCCCGGGCACCTACCTCGGGGATCACCTGGACGTAACGATCGACTTCACGGTCACACAGTGACGCATTCCGGACGCGCGAAGGCGGGTAGGGCACGTAAGTGGCCGATCGGTGCGGGCGCCGGGAAGTAGACTGAAAGGCAGGACAGGTTGCGCTTCATCAGACACACCATCATGATCCGGTGCGCACTTACGATTGTGCTCCTCATGGCATTTGGAGGCGCCGCGGGTGCGGAGGACGTGTACCTCAGTATCGAGAAGGGGTTCGGTGAGAAGATCGCGGTTGCGTTGCCGCTCTTCAAGGGCGCGGGCGGCATGGTAGAGGGCTCGGATATCCGCGACGTTCTCATCTTCGATCTCTCCAACTCCGGCCACTTCAGCGTGGTCGAGAATCTGGAGTTTGTTGACGAGACGGAGGCCCAGGACAGAGCCGTGGGGCGCGTCCTGTTCCCGGAGTGGATCGCCCTCGGCGGCGAGATCCTGGTCAAGGGCAAGTTCGATGCCGGGCTGTCCGAGTTCAGCATGGAAGCGACGGTCTACGAACTCGGTCAGGGCAAGGCTATCCTGAAACGCACGTATACCGGAGAGGCCGAGCAGTGGCGCAGCGCCGTGCACACGCTCTCGAACGACATAGTGGCCCTGATAGCAGGCGAGCGCGGGATAGCGCTGTCGAAGATCGCGTTCGTGTCCAACGTGACCGGCACCAAGCAGGTCTACGTGATGGACTACGACGGCGAGAACCGCCGCAGGGTCACCAGGGACGACATGATGGCCGTCTACCCCGAGTGGTTCCCCGGCAATGAGCGCCTGGCCTACACGAGATTCCGGGGCCAGAGGCAGGAGGCCTGCGCAATCCCGGTGCCGTCCGGGACGCCGGTCACGCTCACGACGTTTCCCGGCCTCAACGCCTTCGTGGCGGTCTCTCCGCGCGGGGGCGATATCGCAATGTCGCTCTCCCGTGACGGCAACACGGAGATCTACAGGCTCAAGGCAGACGGCAGGACCCCGAAGAGGCTGACGTTCGACAGAAGCACCGAGTCGTCTCCGTGCTGGTCGCCGGACGCGCGCCAGATAGCGTTCGTATCCGACCGGTCCGGTTCCCCTCAGGTCTACGTCATGAGTTCGACGGGCGGCACGGCCGCTCGGCTGACGTACACGGGGGGGTACAACACATCTCCGGATTGGTCGCCCAAGGGAGACCTGATAGCGTATACTTCGAAGGTGGAGGGGGTGTTCCAGATCTGCACGGTTGACGTTGAGACCAAGGAGGTGGTGCGGCTAACGACGGGTTGGGAGAACAAGGAGGATCCATCCTGGGCTCCAGACGGACGACACCTCGTCTATAGCATGAAGTCCGGAGGCAAGTCGAACCTCTACATGCTGGACATTTACGAACTGAAACCACTGAGACTGACGAGCGGCAGCGGGGATTATCTGAGTCCCGCCTGGTCGTTCTAGTCTCTCAACGCTAACGGAGTTCCAAGAAGGAGGAACGGAAT